>JACMKY010000629.1 GCA_014379925.1 Cytophagales bacterium
CGGGTACGAACTGCATCAGTCAAAGCAATAATGAGTTTGGTAGGTGTTACCCATCTTACCCATCGGATGGCTCAGAGCCATCCGATGGATCGAACGTTTTATAGGTACTGAAATTTGTATTATTCCGCAAAAGAGAAATTGCTGGCTCAATGGTTACAAGTGCCTCTATTGACGGCTGACCAAGGATTTGAGAAAACAAATGGCTTGGATTTGGTTCTAGCAGATTCTTGAGGCTCATCCGCGTCTGACAAGAGAAGACATCGCTGCCGCTCTGCTGTTCGCCGCCCGGTCACTGCCTAAGTCCTTCCCAGGAAAAGCGGCGTGAACCTGCTGGCGGATGAAAGCGTTGGTCGCCTCGTAGTTGAAAGGATTGTCCGCCTGACCACTCGCACCGGTTCGTACTCAATTTTGTTTTACCGTTTAGTTACCTATTTTTGTAAAGCCTCGCGGGCTATCCCCTTTGCTGCCATGATTTTTACTGTAGAACTCAAAAAAGATTACGCCCTGCGCATCCTGGAAGATTTGCAACTAATGGATGCCATTACACTCAAACTAGTGGACCAGACTCAGCCGGAAAAAAAGAAGACTTTCCGGGCTGTGCGGATAAACACGAAGGGCTTTACCTTCAACCGGGAGGAAGCCAATGCCCGGCGATAGGAGCTTCCTCGACACGAATGTGTTGGTGTATGCCTACTCGGCCGATGACCTAGTGAAACAAGCGCAAGCACTAGCGGTGTGCCAACTGGATGATGCCGTGATTTCTACCCAGGTGGTGCAGGAGCTTATTAACACGTTTCGCCGCAAATTCTCCTTGGACTGGTCCGCCTTAGAACGGCTTCGGGCAGAACTGGTCAGTAATTACCCGATACACATTAACACTTTAACTACAATCCAAATAGCCCTTCGACTGGCGAATCGCTACCAGTTCTCCTGGTTTGATGCTATTCTTGTCGCCGCTGCCCTGGAAACGGAAGCAACCTTGCTCTACAGCGAAGATTTGCAGGATGGACAAGTGATTGACGGCCTGCTTACCATTCGCAATCCTTTTGTTTGACAGCTCTGCAAAAACCAAGAGCTCCGTTATCAGGGCTTCTTCATTTCCAACAAACCAATTATTGGGAGGCTACCCCGGCCGCTCCACGCGCATCAGCGTCAGCAGTTCGACCAGGTCCTCGTTCTCCACCACTTTCCGGGTGTCGGCCACGGTCAGGAAGCGTTCATAAACGCCGTCCATTTCGGTTTTGCCGAAGCTGTAGCCCAGCAGTTCGAGGCGGTGGCGCAGGGCTGCCCGTCCGCTGCGGGCCGAGAGGATGATGGAGGAGTTGGGAACCCCCACGTCGTTGGGATTGATGATTTCGTAGTTCTCGGGGTTCTTCAGGAAACCGTCCTGATGGATGCCGGAGGAATGCGCGAAGGCGTGCTTGCCCACGATGGCCTTGTTGGCCTGCACGGGCATGTGCATCAGTTCGGCAACCAGGCGGCTAATGGGGTAAATCTTCTGCGTCTGGATGTTGGTTTCGTAGCCTAGGTCCTTGTGCACTTTGAGGATCATCGCGATTTCTTCCAGTGAGGTGTTGCCCGCCCGTTCGCCGATGCCGTTAATGGTCACCTCCACCTGGCGCGCGCCGTTGGTGATGCCGGCCAGGGTGTTGGCCGTGGCCAGCCCCAGGTCGTTGTGGCAATGCACGGAAATGGTGGCCTGGTCCACGTTGCGCACGTGGTCGAACACGTACTTGATGCGCTTGCCGTACAACTCGGGCAGGCAGTAGCCCGTCGTGTCGGGGATATTGACGACGGTGGCACCCGCACCGATAACGGCCTCGGTCAGTTGGCAGAGGAAATCCAGGTCGGCGCGGCCCGCGTCTTCGGCGTAGAATTCCACGTCGTCCACCAGGTTGCGGGCGTACTTGACGGCCCATACCGCTTGTTCGAGGATTCGTTCGCGGGTGCTGTTGAATTTGTTCTTGATGTGCATGTCGGAGGCGCCGATGCCGGTGTGGATGCGCTTGCGCCGGGCGAATTTCAGGGCCGCCGCCGCCGCGTCAATATCCTCCTTCTTGCAGCGCGACAAACCACAGACCACGGGCTCCTTGACGGCCTTGGCAATTTCCACCACCGAATTAAAATCGCCGGGGCTGGAGATGGGAAATCCGGCCTCGATGATATCCACGCCGAGCGATTCCAACTCCAGGGCCACCTCGATCTTTTCCCGGGTGGTCAGTTGGCAACCCGGCACTTGTTCGCCATCGCGCAGGGTGGTGTCGAAAATGTGTACTTTCTGGCTCATGGGCAGGGTGATTGATGGTTGGTAGTGGTTGGTGGAGGAGATTAGAATAGGTAATTGCTTTTGACTAACAACCCGTCACAACTTTTAAAAGTAAGAAAAAAATTTATTAATCGTTTTTTCGCAATGCACTGTATTTTTAAAGCCGTTGGCGGTAGTGCTTAAATGAAACAGTAATCCAAGCCTAAATCCGCTCCGTCACTTTCTTACCCATTGCTTCGGTATTCAGCACCTTCTCCCCGGGTGTGCGGGCGTCCGCAATGTCGGCCGTGCGAAAGCCTTCGCGCAACGTCTGTGCTACTGCTTCCGTCACGGCGTCGGCTTCGGGTTTGAGACCGAACGAAATGTCCAGCATCAGCGAGGCCGACAAAATGGACGCCAGCGGATTGGCCACGTCCTTGCCGGCGATATCGTGCGCCGAACCGTGGATGGGTTCGTACAAGCCCACGGTATCGCCCAGTGAGGCGGAGGCCAGCATGCCCATCGAGCCGGCGATCTGCGAGGCTTCGTCGGTGAGGATGTCGCCGAAGAGGTTGCCGGTCAATACCACGTCGAACGAGCGCGGATCTTTGATGAGCTTCATGGCGGCCGTATCCACGAAGAGGTGCTCCACCGTTACGTCGGGGTACTGACGGGCCAGGTCGTTGACCACTTCGCGCCACAGCCGGGACGATTCCAGTACGTTGGCCTTGTCCACGGAGGTCAGCTTCCGGCGGCGGCTCCGGGCGGCCTCGAAGGCTTTGCGGGCGATGCGCTCCACTTCGTAGCGGGCGTACACCATGGTATCGTAGGCAACGTTGCCACCTTCCCGACGGCCCCTTTCGCCGAAATACACGTCGCCGGTCAGTTCGCGGAAGAAAAGGATATCGGCTCCCTTCAACACCTCGGGCTTGATGGGGGAGGCATCCAACAGTTCGTCAAACGGCTTGATGGGGCGGAGGTTGGCAAACAGGCCCAACTCCTTGCGGATCTTCAGCAAGCCCTGTTCCGGCCTTACCGAAAGCGAAGGATCGTTGTCGTAGTCGGGATGGCCCACCGCCCCGAACAGAATGGCATCGGTGGCGCGCGCTTTCTCAATCGTTTCGTCGGGAAGCGGACTGCCGGTGGCTTCGATGGCCGCGTGGCCGATCAGGGCTTCCTCAAAAACAAACCGGTGGCCAAACTTCTCGCCCACCCTTTCCAATACCCGTTTCCCGCAGGCGGTCACTTCCTTCCCAATCCCGTCGCCGGGAATAACCAGAACGCGATAAGTCTTCATTTTTCTTCGTGCCTTGGGGTCTTAGTAGCTGCGTACCCGTTCGTAAGCCAAAATTTGGTCTTTCAGACTCAAGAGGTAGTCGATGTCGTCGTAGCCGTTGAGGAGACAGGCTTTTTTGTAGGGATTGATGTCAAACGTTTCGGACGTGCCGTCCGCCAGGCTGATGCGTTGGTTCTCCAGGTCGATTCGGATGGGCGAATCCGGGTTTTGCGACAGCATCTCCCAGGTTTTATCCAGGAAGTCGTCCGACACCTGTACCGGCAGTAAACTATTATTCAACGCATTTCCCTTGAAAATATCGGCAAAGAAGCTCGATACCACCACGCGGAAGCCGTAATCGTACAGGGCCCACGCGGCGTGTTCGCGGCTGGAACCGCAGCCGAAGTTCTTGCCCGCCACCAGGATTTTTCCCTGCCGCCCCGGATCATTCAGCACGAAATCCGGTTTGGCATTTCCCTCGCCGTCGTATCGCCAATCACGGAACAGGTTATCGCCGAAGCCTTCGCGCGTGGTGGCCTTCAGAAACCGGGATGGGATGATCTGGTCCGTGTCGATGTTCTCGATGGGCAGTGGCACGGCCGGGGAAACGAGGGAAATGAATTTTTCTTTTTGCATGGATTGAAAAATCATGACAGGCTTTTCTCCAATGGGACAAACGTACTACGCTTCAACATTTGCGAGGCGAACAACAAACAAGCGTAGATATCCTTCGTTTTCAAACAGGCATATTCATCCAGAATCTGCTGGTGCGTGACTCCCCTTGCCAACAGACCAACGATGAACTGAACGGATAAACGGGTACCCTTGATAACCGGCTTTCCGGTGAGAATACGGGGATTCAGTTCTATCCGATTGAGAAGTTCGTGGTTGTCCATATTGTTCAAAATTAATTTGGAGTTCAAATCATCTCCCGCACGTCGGTGACCTGGCCGGTGACGGCCGCCGCCGCCGCCGAAAGCGGACTGACCAGAAACGTGCGCGCCCCCGGCCCCTGCCGGCCCTCGAAGTTGCGGTTGGACGTGGAAACGCAGTATTTGCCCGCCGGCACCTTGTCTTCGTTCATGCCCAGGCAGGCCGAACAACCCGGGCCACGCAGTTCAAAACCCGCCTCCCGGAAAACGCGGTCCAGGCCCTCCTCCACGGCTTGCTTCTCCACCTGCTTCGAGCCGGGGATGATCCAGACCTCCACGTTGTCCGCTTTCTTTTTGCCCTTCACAAAATCGGCGACCAGCCGCAAATCCTCGATGCGGGCGTTGGTGCAGGAGCCGATGAATACGTAATCCACCGACTTGCCCAACAAGGACGATCCGGGCCGCAAGTCCATGTAGTCCAGCGATTTCTGGAAGGAAGCGTGCTCGCTCAGGTCGGATAACTCGGCCAGCGTCGGGATGCGGTCGGTCACGCGGATGCCCATGCCCGGGTTGGTACCGTAGGTGATCATCGGACCGATGTCGGCGGCATCAAACCGGTGTACCTGGTCGAACACCGCGTCGTCGTCCGTTTTCAGCGTCTTCCAATCGGCCACTGCCCGCTCAAAATCCGCGCCCTGGGGGGCGAACTTCCGACCCCGGAGGTAGTCAAACGTGGTCTGATCGGGGGCAATGAGGCCGCCCCGGGCGCCCATCTCAATGCTCATGTTGCAAATCGTCATCCGGGCTTCCATCGAAAGGGCGGTGATCGTGTCGCCCGCGTATTCGACGAAATGGCCGTTGCCGCCGCTCGACGAAATTCGGGAAATGACGTAGAGGATGATGTCTTTGGACAAAACGCCCTTGCCCAGTTTTCCGTTGATTTCAATTTTCATCCGCTTGGGCCGGTGTTGCAGCGTGCACTGCGTGGCCATCACCTGTTCCACCTCGCTGGTGCCAATGCCGAAGGCAACGTTGCCGAAAGCCCCGTGCGTGGAGGTGTGGCTGTCGCCGCACACGATGGTCATTCCCGGCAGGGTTAGTCCCAGTTCCGGTCCGATGATGTGCACAATGCCCTGGAAAGGATGCAGCAAATCGTAGAGTTAGACGCCAAACTCGGCGCAGTTTTTTCGCAGGGTTTCCACCTGAAAGCGGGAAAGGGCTTCCTTAATGGGCAAGTGCTGTTCTTTGGTTGGTACGTTGTGGTCGGCGGTGGCGCTGGTGCGGTCGGTGCGGAACACGGGCAATCCGCGCGCGCGCAATCCCCCGAAAGCCTGCGGGCTGGTGACTTCGTGGATGAAGTGCCGGTCGATGTAGAGCACATCGGGGTATCCTTCGCGGCGGTTGACCACGTGGCGTTCCCAGATCTTATCGAATAGCGTCGTTGCCATGTTGTTGAAGTTTATGAGTCGATGAGTAGCTTCGGTGCAATGCATTGACGGATGAGTCGATATGTTGAAAGCTAACCGAGTGAGTTGACAGTTGGATTGTCCATTAATCCAACTCACAATCTCCGATTGACAACTTTCATTCTCCCCTTTCCACTCCTAAACTCATCAACTCATAAGCTCATCAACTCAAATCAGGTATTGAAGCAAATCCTGGCGGTCGTTGAGGTATTGGTAGGTAACCTTTTTCTCGTCCATCCGCCGGATGAGCGGGGCGAAGTCTTCGCGGCTCTGTAACTCGATGCCAACCAGGGCCGGTCCTTTTTCGCGGCTGTTCTTTTTAGAGTATTCAAAGTGGGCAATGTCGTCGTGCGGACCGAGCACGTCCGACAGAAATTCGCGCAAGGCCCCCGCCCGTTGGGCAAACCGGATGAGGAAGTAGTGCTTCAACCCTTCGTAGAGCTGGGAGCGCTCCTTGATTTCCTCGGTGCGGGTGATGTCGTTGTTGCTGCCGCTCACCACGCAGACCACGTTCTTGCCCCGGATCTCTTCCCGGATGAGGTCCAGGGCGGCAATGGACAAGGCGCCAGCGGGTTCGACCACGATGGCTTCTTCGTTGTAAAGCCGCAAAATGGTGGAGCATACCTTGCCCTCGGGCACCAGCACCACCCGGTCCAAGGCTCCCTGACAAATCGCGAACGTGAGGTCGCCCACCCGCTTCACGGCCGCCCCGTCCACGAACTTGTCAATCTCCCCCAGCGTAACGGGAAAGCCTTGCTCCAGGGAGGCGTGCATCGCCGGAGCGCCCGCCGGTTCAATGCCCACCAGGCAGGTACGCGGACTC
The DNA here is from genome assembly GCA_014379925.1 of Cytophagales bacterium. Taxonomy (GTDB): domain Bacteria; phylum Bacteroidota; class Bacteroidia; order Cytophagales; family ES-bin-26; genus ES-bin-26. The sequence goes on from JACMKY010000629.1 coordinate 6,683, forward strand.
AGGCGCTGGAAGACGGTAGCCACGCCGGCGGCCAATCCGCCGCCGCCGATGGGCAGCAACAGGTAATCAATTGGCTCCTCACTGTCGGCCAGGATTTCCAACCCAACCGTTCCCTGGCCGGCAATCACGTCCGGGTCGTCGAAGGGGTGAATGAACTGCTTGCCGTGCGCGGTGCAGAAGTCGCTGGCCGCCTGGAAGGCATCGTCGAAGGTGTCGCCCGTCAGCACGACGTCTACCCACTCCTTGCCAAACATCCGCACCTGCCTTACTTTCTGGTTGGGCGTGGTGGTGGGCATAAAGATGGTGCCGGGTACGGAAAGTTTGCAGCAGGCGTAGGCCACTCCCTGGGCGTGGTTTCCCGCACTGGCGCACACAATGCCGTTTTCCAACTCCCCGGCCGGCAGGCGGCTCATCTTGTTGTAGGCACCGCGCACCTTATACGAACGGACCACCTGCAAGTCTTCACGCTTCAGCCAAACGTTGGCCTCGTAATAAGCCGAAAGATTGAGGTTGGGCATCAGCGGCGTATGCGTTGCCACACCCCTCAACCGTTCGGCCGCCCGATGGATGGCCTCCAGGCTGGGGAGAGCCATTGGGGAAGCGGCGCGTGTTTTCGTGTCAGTCATACTTTTAGGTAAACCGGGACCGATCTGCCAGCAACAAAAAAGCCTTTCCGGGTGAGAAAGGCTTTTGCGCGTTAATTATGGGCAATGCCGGCTCACTTCAGGAGGGGATCATTAGAATAATACCCAGCAGAAAGAGCGGCAGTTGATTCACGGATGTATCGGGCAAGGACATTTTTCAAACTTCCGCAATTCACGGATCACATGCAAGTTTTCTAGTCGGAAAAGTAGCGTACCGCCGCTTTTGCGTCGTGGACGGGTGCCGGTTTTGGGTAATCCATTAAATAGTTGCTATTTAGCGCCCGGCTAGTAGACTGCTACCAAAGTTCTGAATGAAAATGCGGATTACAAATCCGCTGCTCATTGCGGTCAGGATTGCAACCGCGGCGGCGCCGGGTGGCCGGTGCCAACCGCTCCTGACCAACATTGTTGATACAAATTTCGGTAACAGTCTACTAGCCATAGACTGGCGGCCGACCCTCTTACTCACCACCGATTCGCATGAAAACCCCGATCCTTCCGATAGTCATTGCCCTGCTGGGTACCTTCCTCAACGGTTGCGATCAAAAGCCGGCCACCCAATCCAATGAGGGTCAAACCACTACGGCGCGTAGCGATTCATCCTTCGCGCGCTTGGCCGACGAATTCCTGGCGGGGTACCTGGCCTGGCGCCCCCAGACGGGAACCTACCTGGGCCTGCATCAGTACGATGGGAAAGTGACTGATTTCGGTAAGACCTCGCTGGAGGCGGAATTGACGAGGTTGAAGAAGTACGACCGGCAACTGGCGGCTACGGACACCACCGCGCTGGGTGTTCAGGAATTCTACGACTACCGCCTCCTCCAATCCGCCATCCGGGCGGAAATCTTCGAATTTGAAAACCTGGGCTACTATTCCCGGAATCCGATGAATTACGCGGGCGTGCTCGACCTGAACATCTACGTGCAACGCGACTTTGCCCCGCTGGCCGAGCGGATGCGCTCCATCATCGCCATCGAGGAACGCGCGCCCGACCTCTTTGCGGCGGCCCGCGAAAACCTGGCCGACTCACTGGCCAGGCCCTACGTGGAAACGGCCATCCAGATTGCGCGCGGGTCGGCCGACTTCCTGGGCAAGGAACTGGCCGGCGCCCTCCGGGGGGTAAAAGACGATTCGCTACAGGCGGCCTTCGCCGTTTCCAATCAGAAAGCCATCACCGAGCTCAACGGCTTTGCCACCTACCTGGAAAAGGAAAAGCTTCCCAAGGCGCACGCCCGCTACGCCATCGGCCGGGAGAATTACCAGAAGATGCTGCTCTACAACGAAATGCTAACGCTGTCGCCGGAGCAGGTGCTGGAAATGGGCCTGGCGGAACTGAAACGCGAACAAACCCGGTTTGCCGAGGTGGCCCGAAAAATCGATCCTTCCCTGGAAGCGGTGGACGTGTTCGATGCGCTGAAGAAGGAACACCCCACGGCCGAAAATCTGCTGCCCGAGGCCCGCAAAAACCTGGAAGCGATCCGGCAGTTTCTAATCGACAAGCAAATCCTGACCATTCCTTCCGAGGTGCGGGTGAACGTGCAGGAAACGCCCAGTACGCCCGCGCCACCAGCACCGCTTCAATGGACACGCCCGGCCCGTTCGAGAAAAAGGCGACCCAGGCCTTTTACTACATTACCCCCGTCGAAAAGAACTGGCCCGCCAAGCAGAAGGAAGAGTGGCTTTCACAATTCAGCTACTACGTGACCGACATCATTTCCGTCCACGAAGCCTACCCGGGCCATTACGTGCAGTTCCTGCACCTGAACGCCTCGCCCGCCACCAGGATCGAAAAGGTATTCGGCAGCTACGCCTTCGTGGAGGGCTGGGCGCACTACACCGAACGGATGATGATCGAAGAAGGCTTCGGCCGGGACAAGGATTCGGTGACGGCCGCCAAGTACCACCTGGCCCAGCTCGACGAATCGTTGCTGCGCCTGTGCCGGCTCTGCGTATCGGTGAAAACTCACTGCGAGGGAATGACGCTGGCGGAAGCGACGAAATTCTTCCAGGAGAATTGTTACTACGAATACAAGCCCGCCTACCAGGAAGCCCTGCGCGGCACGTTCGATCCGGGTTACTTGTCGTACACGCTGGGCAAGCTGCAAATTTTACAGTTGCGCCAGGAGTACCAGCAGCAGGAAGGAGCCAACTACTCACTGAAAAAATTCCACGACACGTTGCTCAACCACGGCATGCCCCCCATCCAACTGCTCCGCGAAGTGATGCTCCGCAACGGAGCGAAAAGCGGGGAAGCGCTGTGAGTTCAGTGGAGGCTGGTAATTATCAATTCAGATTACCACATGAGTATCCTCAGGGAATACGAGAAGAAGGTTCTTTATCTACTCAAATCAGATGTGTTGTTACCCCAGCAGATCGAAGTTATTGTGAGTGCAGGAGAGTTTATCGGCTACGAGTACACCGGAAGCGGGTACTTCCTTTCGATAAGGCACTCGAGCCTTATCAGAGAAAGAATGGTGTGCCATAAGCCAATTGTGATCGGTAGTGCCGATGGCATTTCCTGTGGCTTCATCATTTTTATCGAAAATGGTGAACTTACGATTGAATGCCATTCCTGGGGAGACGTTGATATACCTGAAGGGTTTAGAGACAGGGATGTTCAAGTCACCGCAACCTAAAAGTGGCACGCAGCCAACTGCAAGTCAGCAGGTCTTTCATCGGGAACCTCGTCGCTGAAGCTTAATAAATGGAAAATGTTTAGCCAATTCTCAATCGCTGAAAAGATCTCTGAAGCGACCTCGCTGGTTGCAAGGGTATTAGAACAAGCCGGTTACCCTGAGCGTATCGAAGATACGTTTGAGTTGATTAGAGCGAATGAATGCGGGATTGCTCTAGAAAATCTATGCTCGAATCTGCACGAGTTTTCATGTCCGGTTCCGCAAAGAGCGTATGAGTTGCTCCAAGAAGCAGGAAATGCGATGCGGGTCGATAGCAAATATTGGCAGTTGCTTGAACCTCAGATCGTCGGCTGAAAGCGTGATTACACCAAAGGGTAGCACAATGTTTAAGTAAGGTAACTTGTACTGGCTTCGCCTTGGGTTCGCCCCTTATCTTGAGCATTATGTGTTTCTACGCGCCCATGACGGAACAAGACCTTCAAAGCGTTGAGAAGCACATCAGATTTGCTGTCCCGGCGCATTACCGACTTACGCCGGTCACCACCCCGTCCGGTAGGTCCGTTTGACGAACTGGTTGGCTTCGTCGAAGTTGGTGATCTTCGTGTTCGGCCCGTCCCAGAGCAACTTCTTGCGGCCGGGGTACACGAATCCTTGCCCGTCGGCGGTGGGTTGGCGGTAGTTGTAGCTGCGCACGGCCAGGTTTCCCATAATCACCGTTTCGGTCAGCGGCCCGGCCACCTCGAAAGGAGAGCTGGTGTAGGCACCCTTGCCCTGCTTGCAGGCTTTGGCCCACTGCTGCTGGTGGCCTTCCGATCCCCCTTCCACGCTCGGCAGGACGGCGGCGGGCAGGGTCGTTTCCGCCATCCGGGAAGTGGGCAACAAGGTTGGTTTCCGGCCCCACATGCCCGCCATGATTTTCCCTTTCGTGCCTGCCAGAATCATTCCCCCGTTCTCATCGCCCAGCGGCTCGTCGGGCAGGAGTTCGTCGGGGCGCTTGGGTTGGATGCCACCGTCGGACCAGGTGAAGTCCACTGCCGGCTGGTTTCCCCGGGCGGGAAACTTCAGATGCACCACCGAGGAAGGCGGACAACTGTCGGGCAGGTAGGCCTCCTTGAAGAAATCCTGGTAGACGCTTCCCACGCTGCATTCCACCGATTCCGGGTAACCCAGTTTCAGGGCCCGGAAGGGCACGTCCATGATGTGGCAACCCATGTCGCCCAGGGCGCCGGTGCCGAAATCCCACCAGCCGCGCCACCGGAAGGGCATGTAGGCTTCATGGTACTCCCGGAAAGGCGCCACGCCCAGCCACTGGTTCCAGTCCACTTCCGCCGGAACCGGCTGTTTTTCCTTGGGCGTCGGAATTCCCTGCGGCCACACCGGGCGGTTGGTCCAGCACTGCACGGTGTGTACGTCGCCGATCAATCCTTTCTGCACCCAGGTTTCGATCATCCGGGTATCGTCGCCGCTGCTGCCCTGGTTCCCCATCTGGGTGACGATCTTGTACTTTTTGGCTGCTTCGGTCAGTTGACGCGCTTCGGAAATGGTGTAGGTGAGGGGCTTTTCCACGTACACGTGCTTGCCCAGTTGCATCGCCGCCAGGGCGATGGGGGCGTGCATGTGGTCGGGCGTGCTGACAATGACCGCGTCGATCTTCCTGGCTTCCTTGTCCAGCATCCGGCGGTAATCCTTGTAATAGCGGGCCTTCGGCCACGTGGTGCGCGCTTCTTGGGCTTGCCGGTCGTCCACGTCGCACAGCACCACGATGTTGTCGATGCCTTCTTTGTACGCGTGGGAAAGGTTGACCATCCCCTTGCCTCCCGCGCCCACCGCCGCAATGTCGAGTTTGTCGCTGGGTGCGATGAAACCCTTGCCACCGAGCACGTGGCGGGGCACGATCATCCAACCGGCCGCGGCCAGCACGCTGCGTTGCAGAAAGGCCCGGCGCGGAAGCGAGTCGGCGCACTGCTCGGGAAGTGGTTGGGGAACTGGGGCTGATTCGTTGAATAATTCCATGGGTAAAGTGTAAGGAGTTTAAAAACAGAAGGTAGCAAAAAATCCCGAAAGAGGGGAATTCCCGGCGTAAAAGTTTTCGTTGCCGCCCAGTGAGCCCTCCCCTCCGATGTCAACCCGCGGAGAGGAACAACCCAACGGACCCTTTTGCCGTTGGTCAGGCAAAAGCAGTGCCCACCGGCACGCTTTCCCGTGTCCGGCCCAATCCAACAATACAACCGTGGCCCGCTCGTTTAGGTATGGACTATCACCTGTTATTCAACCTTTTGTGAAGAAGCTATTCGTTCTGTTTTCCTTATTCGCCTTCCTACCCTTCACGCTCCGGGCGCAGGAGGGCCAGTTGATTGAACAAAAAGTGGTTTCCGTACCCGATTCGGTGCTCACCCGAACGAGTCGCATCAACCCGGCCTACCGGGAAGCGCTGGACCGGACGGAGGTCCGGGAAATTACCTATCTGAGCGACGGGTTGAAAGTGAAAGGCTTTCTGGTTACTCCCCGGAAAAGCGGCAAGTACCCCTGCATCATCTACAACCGGGGTGGCAACCGCGACTACGGCGCCATCACGTTGAGCAACCAGGTGCCCATTCTGGCCCGGCTGGCCAGTTGGGGATACGTCGTGGTGGCGAGCCAATACCGGGGCAACGGGGGCAGTGAAGGCCGCGAGGACTTCGGCGGCCGGGACGTTCAGGACGTGCTGAACCTGATTCCACTGCTGGCCGGTTTGCCGCAGGCCGACGCCTCCCGCATCGGAATGTACGGCTGGAGCCGGGGCGGAATGATGACGTACCTGGCCCTGACCAAAACCGACAAGATCCGGGGTGCGATCATCGGGGCGGCCCCCGTTGACCTTGTGCAGTACCTGGAACGGCGACCCGCCATGGAGAAATACGTGTTCGCCCCGCTGATCCCCAATTACGAGGCCAACCGGACGCAGGAGTTGAAAGCCCGTTCGGCCGCTTACTGGCCCGAGCAACTCTGCAAAACCACGCCCATCCTGCTCCTGCAAGGCAGTGCCGACTGGCGAACGAATCCCGAAGACGCCCTGACCATGGCCAACAAGTTGTACCAGAGCCGACACCCGTTCCGCCTCGTGTTCTTCGAGGGAGGCGACCACGGGGTGGGGGAACACCGCGATGAGATGTACCGAATGGCCAAGGACTGGCTCGACGCCTACGTCCGCGACCGCAAATCCTTGCCCAACCTGGAACCCCACGGGGAGTAAGCGCCGGTTCCGCCCTTTTCGACGGGTTGTTCATCGGCCATCCGGTGGATTTCATTTATTCCCCCAGCCACTTCCGGTCATCCCGCCTAATCGCCAACGGTCACTTTTCCGCTGGCTTCGAACCCAATTCGTTTCTACTTGTGCCAAAACCTGCATTCCGAATTACTGAGCACCATTATCAAACACTGGCAAAACTTCATGCTGAAAGCGATCCCTTCCTTCCGCCTCCTGGCCGTGGCCGCCGTCCTGACCGGGGGGTACGCCGCCTCCGCCCAATCCGTTATCCTGCCACCCGGCGGCGACAACAAGAAAGCTTCGGTGAGTGAACGCATCGGCATTACGGACGTAACCCTTCAGTATCACCGTCCCGGCGTCAAGGGTCGGGAGGGAAAGATCTGGGGACAGCTCGTTGCCTACGGGTTTACCGACCTGGGTTTCGGACCGGGCAAACCGGCCCCCTGGCGGGCGGGCGCCAACGAAAACACCACCATCTCGTTTACCCACGACGTCAAAGTGGAGGGAAAGGACCTGCCCGCGGGCACTTACGGGTTGCACCTGGCCCTGGAACCGGCCGCGTGCACGGTCATCTTCTCCAAAAATTCCACTTCCTGGGGCAGCTACTTCTACGATTCCGCGGAAGATGCCCTGCGGGTCAACGTCAAGCCAACGCCGACTGACCAGAGCCAGGAGTGGCTGACGTACGCGTTTACCGAGCAAACGCCCAACTCGGCCGTCGTCGCGCTGACGTGGGAAAAACTGAAGATTCCCTTCAAGGTGGAAGTGGACGTTCCGAAGACGGTGGTGGAATCGCTCCGGCGGGAACTGCGCAATTCGCCGGGATTCGACTGGCAGAACTGGAACGCCGCCGCCGCGTACTGCCTGCAAAACAACGTCAATTACGAGGAAGCCCTGGGATGGGCGGAAAAAGCCGTCGGCGAGCCCTTCATTGGCCAGGCCAACTTCACTACGCTGAGCACCAAGGCCCAGTTGCTGGAGAAGTTGAGCAAGCCAGCCGAAGCGGATGCCGCCATGCAACAGGCGCTGGACAAGGCAACGCCCCCGCAAATCCACGGGTACGGACGGCAACTGCTGGGTCAAAACCGTCCCAAGGAGGCCCTGGCTGTTTTCGAGCTCAACGCCAAGCGAAACGGCAAGGCCTGGCCAGTCAACGTGGGATTGGCCCGGGGCTACGCGGCCGTGGGAGATACC
>JACMKY010000630.1 GCA_014379925.1 Cytophagales bacterium
ACCAGGGCAAGGCAAGCGAAACGAACGTATTTTTTCATCAGAAAAACGTTGGCAAAGCAATTGTAGAAAATTGGGTGCGGGGTTAGGTTGATGACGTTGGGTACGGCGCACCCGAATCGGCGTATTCTAGACCAAAAAAGGCAGACTTTCTTTATGCAGCCCAAATATAGTAAACTACGGGCAAGGAAACTCCGATCGATTGTCGGATCCGGCGGCGTAGGGCACCGTTGCTCCCCTTCGTGGTTGCCTGGCCCGACAACCAGCGGGTGACTGGCGTGCGTGGTGGCTTGGTGAGGAGATAAACCCGTAAAAAATGCAATAACGCAAGAACCCTCCAAGGGTCAAGTGCTCGGGAAGGTTCTTGCGTTGTTCCGGCATGAACCGGAAGGGACTACCAGGAAAAGGCTCCGGGACGATCCGTTGGGACGTTACCCGCGTTCCTGTACCTACTGCGCGGTAAAAGTAAGGGTTACCGGCACATCCTCGGCTCTGAAGACGCCGCTGTCAATGTCCACGGGAATGGTGCCTTGTAGGGTGGTGTTGTCAAGCTTGATGATGGTAATGGGCATGCCGGAAAAGAAGGAAGCACGCGCGGGATCGTTCGAAGTGAACGTAAGTTGGGTTTCGGTGGCATTGAAAGCCCACGTCCCGCTGTCCGAAAAAGCGGGGGAGCAGGCAGTAGCCCCTTCCCCAACCTGGTACGCTTTGTTGGAATTAAAGGTGTAGATGTTGTCCCTGAGACAATCGGGAAAGGTAAAGTAAGGATTCGGCGTAAAGGCATCCACGGTAAGGCCCAACAGCGATCCGGCGGCGGCCGTCAAGCGCCAGTTCTTGCTGGTAGTGCCCGCCAACAGTTGCGTCTTGGAGGGCGGCTTGGCTTCTTCATCTTCTTTTTTCTTGCAGCCGGCCAGCAGGGCGATGCTTCCGACCAACATCAAAAGGAGCAGAGAATTTTTGCGGGTTTTCACGGGGGAACTGCGTTTAGTTAAAAAGAAAAGAATCAATCATCACGATCTTCAAGGCAACAAACTTCAGTCCAGATTCAGGAGTGGATCCTGTTTTAAAGGGCGAATGACATCAACCATCGCTTTTCCGTTCCCCCGCTTTTTCGCCCGCGTACGGCCAACGCGACGGGAATGGCGCCCTACTTGCCGTTTACGCGGATCATTTCCGGCTCGAAGTTCACCACCACCTGGTTCCTCAGCAAGTCCTCCATCGTTTCCCGTCGCCGGATGAGGTGGGCCTGCCCGTGGTGCACCAGCACTTCGGCGGGACGGAAGCGCGAGTTGTAGTTAGAACTCATGCTGAATCCGTAGGCGCCCGCGTTTTTGAGGGCCAGGATGTCGCCGGGGCGCACCTCGTTCAGCGTGCGGTCCCAACCCAGCGTATCGGTCTCGCAAATGTACCCCACCACCGTGTACACCCGCTGGTTGGTGGCGTCGACGTTCGACACGTTGACGATGTCGTGGAAAGCGTCGTAGAGCATCGGGCGCAACAGGTGGTTGAGCCCCGAATCCACGCCCACGAAAGTGCGGGTGGGCGTGGTCTTCACCACGTTGGTCTTCACCAGCAGCAGGCCGCATTCGCTCACCAGAAACTTGCCCGGTTCGAAACAGATTTGCAGAGACCGTCCGTACGATTCGCAGAACTGCGCAAAGGCTTCCCCCAACTGAATACCCAAATCGGCCACGTCGGTAACTGCGTCGCCTTCGCGGTAGGCGACCTTGAATCCGCTGCCGAAATCAATGAACCGCAGGTTTGGGTAGTCGTGGGCGGCCTTGAACAAAATCTGGGCCGCTTGCACGAACGCCTCGGCACTCTGGAAATCGGAACCGGTGTGCACGTGCAGGCCCGCCACGTCGAGGTGGTAGGCATCCACGATCTGTTTTACCCGGGCGAGTTGCAGCACCGAGATACCAAACTTGGAATCGGCGTGACCCGTCTGGATCTTGTAGTTGCCGCCCGCCGCGATGTGCGGGTTAATGCGCACGCAGCAGGGCACCCGGTCGTTGTATTCCTGGCCGAACCTTTCCAGCATCGGCAGGTTGTCGAGGTTAACCATCACGCCCCGTTCCACGCCCCGCTGAATTTCCTCGAACGACACGCAGTTGGGCGTGAACACGATGTCGCCCGGCTCGAAGCCCGCCAGCAGCCCCAGTTCCAATTCCTGAATGGAGACCACATCCAGCCCGATTCCCTGGCTCCGCATGAACTTCAGGATGGACAGGTTGGTGAGCGATTTGGCCGCGTATTTAATTCGAAGGTCCAACCCGTGGAAAGCCGACTGGAAGGCTCGGATCTTTTCGGCAATGACGGCGGTATCGTACAAGTAGAGCGGGGTGCCGAACTCGGCGCAGAGGTCCAGGATGCGCAAGCCCTGAACCTGGTGGTGTTGGTTAGTCAATTGCATTGAAGGAAGTTTGCAAAACGTAAATATACGTACGAAACCGGGATTCGGATGTCAACCCAATCTTTCCCGCCGGATTGACCGTAAACGCCTTTTCAATGATCATTGAACAAGGTGAATCAAACGTAGTTTGTGGAATGGACTCCGGGGTTACCGCGTTCGGGGAAATTCGCGGTCCGCGTTCCAACGTCCACAACCCAGCGCACTATGGAAAAATCTCTAGAAATCATTGAGGCCATTGCTCCTTCCCAGTACGCCAAGGAAGCGGGTCTGCGCTACGTGAGCGACGAAATGCCGGGATTCACCCGGCAACGGACGGGAGAAGGATATACGTACCTGAATCAGAAGGGAGAAACCATCACCGACGAGGTAACCCTGGGGCGCATCCGCTCGCTGAACATCCCCCACGTCTGGGAAAACGTGTGGATTTGTCCGTTGCGCCACGGCCACCTGCAAGCCACGGGAACTGACCAGAAGGGCCGCAAGCAGTACCGCTACCACGCCGAGTGGCAAAAAGTGCGAAGTTCGGCCAAGTTTCACAAAATGCAGGCCCTGGGCGAAGCGCTCTCGCGCATCCGGGAGGAGTTGCAACGGGACCTGAGAAAGCCGGTTTTCTCCCGCCAATACGTGCTGGCCACCGTGACCGCCGTGCTCGACACCACGCACATCCGCATCGGCAACCGCAGCTACGAGA
>JACMKY010000631.1 GCA_014379925.1 Cytophagales bacterium
AGCCGTTTACCGAATGATTCTTTTTCCAAAACCTTACCCGTTTACCAGGCTTTAAACATTGTACGAAACTCCCAAATTACAAGGCGAGTCGGCAATTCCACGCGGGTTGCTTTTTCTTCCTCTGTAATGTACAAAATCCGTTATTTTTTCAAACTTGTTTTGGTGACCGGTTTGGGGAACGGAGGTTTAAGAATCTTGGAAGAGGCCCTAAAACCGGGAATGGTTGCCAGAAACAGGGACTTGGCCAGTCGGCGAAGGGAACCAGCCGACGAGCGTTATCCAAAACACTTCGTGAATACGTCCGTCTTTGGGATGCCGCTGCCGGTACTTTTACTTACCTTAAACCGTACTTTTACAAAGTATTGTACGATACCATCGCCTCTGGAATCTGGTAAACGTCTTTGAAATCTGGCAAATCGTCGATTTTGAGGCCCGCACCCGGCCGCTTGATGCTCAATTTTCGTTGATTTTCGTTGATTTCCTTGCTTTAAGAAGTTTTGTTTTGTTAATTTAATATTATCTATGCAACGCTTTCACGGGTGCATCCATAGCAATTTAATAAAACACTGGTAATGCGGCGTTGGAAAGTTTATGGTAACTTGTAAAACAAAACTCCATTGAAAACCCACTTCAAAACGATCGTCATTTCTGACGTGCATCTGGGCACATCCGGTTCCAAAGCCAAGGAGTTGACCCATTTCCTCGAACAGTATTCCTGCGACAAACTCATTCTCAACGGCGACATCATTGATGGCTGGCAGTTGAAAAAGTACGGCTCCTGGAAAAAGAAACACACCAAGTTTTTCAAGTCGGTTCTGAAGATGATCGAAGAACACGGCACCAAGGTGGTTTACCTGCGGGGCAACCACGACGATTTTCTCGATCAGGTGCTTCCCCTGAAAATCGGCAAGAATTTCAGCATCGTGCGGGAATACATCCTCAAATCGGGTGACAAGCGTTTTTACGTCATCCACGGCGACATCTTCGATTCCATCACCACCCACGTGAAATGGCTCGCCCACCTGGGTGACATCGGCTATACCTTTCTGCTGTGGGTGAACAAGTTGTATAACCAATACCGCGACCGCAAGGGCCTGCCTTATTATTCACTGTCCCAAGTAGTCAAACAAAAGGTGAAATCGGCCGTTAACTACATTTCGGACTTCGAGAAGCAGTTGGCCGAGTTGGCCCGCATCAAGGGGTGCGACGGAATCATTTGCGGACACATCCACCAACCTGCCATCCGTTCCTTCGGGGACGTGACGTACCTGAATTCCGGCGACTGGGTGGAATCGCTCAGTGCCCTCCTGGAGGATGAGGAAGGGGAATGGAGCCTGGCCTATTACAGCGAAACCAACAAAAGTTACCCCGAGGACCTGACTGAGGAATGGGATGGAACGGAAGAGGAGACGCTGGAAGAGCAAATCCAGCTCATCTCCCTGATGGGCAAAGCCTACCCGCAACCCCGCGTACGGTCGTTCAAATAGGTACTACCCGGCCACTGTGGTATGAAGAAACGGTTCATGTTTGTTGTGCAAGGGGAAGGCCGGGGACACTTGACGCAGGCCATTACCCTGTCGGAAATGCTGCGGGAGGCGGGTCACGAGGTGTCGGCGGTGCTGGTGGGCCGGAGTGACCGGCGGGAGGTGCCGTCGTTCTTTTACGACCGGATCCACTCGCCCGTCGTCTGCTTCGAAAGCCCGAATTTCGTTTTCGATGCCAAGCGGAAATCCGTTAACATCACCGCCACCCTCACCTATAATTTCCGGCGCTACCGGATTTTCCTGGCCAGTCTTCAGCACGTTCACCGGCTGGTTGAAGAGCACCGGCCCGACGTGATCGTCAACTTCTACGACTTGCTGGGTGGTTTGTACTACCTCCTTTATAAACCCAACGTCCCCTTCGTTTGCCTGGGACACCAGTACCTGCTGCAACATCCCGATTTCCGCTTTCCCAAGCGGAGTTGGCTGAGTCAGCTGGTGCTCAGTACCAACACGCGGGTCACGGCCTTCGGTGCCGACAAGAAGCTGGCCCTTTCCTTCCGGGCCATGGCCGACGTGACGCACCTGCGCCTGGTGGTGGCCCCTCCCCTGCTGCGTCGGGAAGTGCTGAACGCGGCGGCGGATCCCTTTTCACCGGCCGCAGAAACGGAAACCCAACCATATCTGCTCGCCTACCTCAACCACAACGGGTTCAGTGAGGAAGTGATCGCCTGGCACGCCAAGCATCCGGAAGTGAGGATTCATTGTTTCTGGGACAAGAAAGAGGCGGCACCGGAGGTGAAATTCCACGAAAACCTCATTTTCCACCGCATCAACGACCAGAAGTTCCTGGAATTGATGCACGGTTGCGCGGGCTACGTCTGCAACGCCGGGTTTGAATCGGTGTGCGAGGCGATGCATTTGGGCAAACCCGTCATGATGATTCCCGTGCACGGCCACTTCGAGCAAGCTTGCAACGCCCTCGACGCCCTGAAAGCGCACGCCGGCATCGCCGCCGACCGCTTCGACTTCAGCCGCTTCATTGAATACATTCCCCGGTACGAAAACCAACGGGAAACCTTTGGGCAATGGCTGACCCAGGCACCCGAGGTTTTCCTGCGCGAATTGGAGTCCGTTTGTCTGCCACCGCTTTCGGCCACTGGCCACGACACCGCGCAGAAGGTATACAAGTGGGTGTTCCGGTACACGGGTAGCCTGCTGAAGCGACTGGCCATGGGCTTGAGTTAGAGGGGCTAGTCTGTCCTTGTCCGCGCGTTTTTCTACTGTAGCCGCCCAAACCATTTGGGGTTGATCCGTGTTTAGACGGAGGGCACTGCTTCTTTTTTGGAAAGGCCTCTTTCTTTGCCTAACTTTCAGTTTTTCATCTTAAATTTTTTCGCATTGACATTTGACTCGTTCAACCTGGATTCGCCGCTTTTGCAGGGCGTTTCCGATATGGGGTACGTGGCTTGCACCCCCATTCAAGCGCAGGCCATCCCGTTGATTTTGCAAGGAAAGGATCTCATTGGCTGCGCCCAGACCGGTACCGGCAAAACCGCCGCCTTCCTCCTGCCGCTCTTCCAGCAACTACTTCACACCGAAGGCAATTACGTGAAAGTCCTGGTGGTGGTGCCTACCCGCGAACTGGCTAAACAGATCGACGGCATGGTGGACGGGCTGGCTTACCACTCCCCGATCCGCTCCATCGCCGTCTACGGCGGGGGCAAGGGCGAAGACTGGTCGCAACAGCAACGGGCATTCGAAGAGGGAGCCGATATGGTCGTCGGTACGCCGGGCCGGCTGATTGCCCACCTTCAAACCGGCAAACTGAAACTGGACAAGATCCGGCACCTGGTGCTGGACGAGGCTGACAAGATGCTGGAAATGGGTTTTTACGACGACATCATGAGCATCGTCGCCCAGTTGCCCACCCAACGGCAGACCCTGTTGTTTTCCGCTACCATGCCCGCCCGCATCCGCACGCTGGCCAAGAAAATCCTGGTGGACCCCGCCGAAATCAACATCGCCACGGCCAAACCGGCGGCCGGCATCCAGCAATCGGCCTACATCCTGCACGATTCCCAGAAGTTGCCCCTGCTTCGCCACCTTTTCCGGCAGAAGGAAGTGGAAAGCATGCTCCTCTTCACGGGTCGCAAGTCCAACGTGAACGAAATCGTGCGTTCCCTGGCCAAGATCGGCTTCACTGTCGAGGGCATCCACTCGGACCGCACGCAGGAAGAGCGGGAGAAGGTGCTCAACGATTTCAAGAACCGGCAATTCAAGATTCTGGTGGCCACCGACATCCTTTCGCGGGGCATCGACGTGGAGAACATCAGCCACGTGGTCAATTACGAAGTACCCGATCCGGAAGACTACGTGCACCGCATCGGCCGGACGGCCCGCGCGTCCACCACCGGAGAAGCCATCACTTTCGTCAATCCGACGGATCAGGGAAGACTGGCCCGCATTGAGAAGCTCATCGAGAGGGAAGTGCCCAAGCCTCCCCTGCCCGAGGAATTGGGGAAAGCCCCGGAATACAACCCAGCCGCCCGGGTGGTACCGCGGGGAAGTTCGGGCGGAAACCGACCGAAGGGAAATTTTCAGCGGAAAAAGTCTCCGCAGCGGAACCCGTCCAAGCCGCAGTAAAGATAGCGTCACATCAACGAACTGGTGATTCGCGAAGCCAATGGGCTCCGACGAACCGGTTGCCCGCATCAAATCTGATCACCGCGTTCCGCCGGGTTTCCACGGCTACCGGGTGCGTAAGAAACAAACTGCGTTCACGTAAGATTAATCGAGAACCGCCGGTGGCAGAAACATCGCGTTCTACTACTGGCGGTTTTATTGTCTGACCCAACTTGCGCGGTTGGATGTCCTGACCCTGTCTCTTCCGGATGGGGGTCCGGCAATATTGTTCATTATAAGCGTTTTTACTGCCCTACTTGTATCCTATCCATCCCCATCACCTTTTGCGTGCCGGATTTTTTTAACGATTCTGGCTTGTTTTTATCTATTTTTCACTTACTTACCAGTGGTTTGTAAACCGGGTATTTTTTCCAGGAAATAGTCGCATCGCTAAAACCTGTCCCCATGAAAACTCACTGGTACCTTTCTCTAATTTGGTTGTATGGTTGGGTGACTTCCTGTTCACCCCGAACCGGAGTTGATGAAGCGGCGTCCTCGACAACGGCCCCGGCAAGCTTTCCTGCCGTCAGGCTAGCGCGGAATGACAAGGCAAGAGCTGATGCGCCGGAAAATCTGCCGCCACCCGTTGAAAAGCGGGCCGCTTTGTGCAGTGTACCGGGCAACTACGCGGACGCCCCGGGTGACACCCTGGCTCCGTTGGCGCCACTCTTCAGCAACTTGGGCGATATGGAACATCCCATCACCAGCCGGTTGCACCAAGCGCAGGTTTTTTTCAACCAAGGCCTTCGCCTTATCTACGGATTCAATCACCACGAAGCCCACCGATCTTTCCTGGAGGCCGCCCGGCTTGACCCTGCCTGTGCGATGGCTTACTGGGGACAGGCCCTGGCGTTGGCTCCCAACATCAATTCGCCCATTGATGAAGAGCGGAGCCGGAAAGGATACGAAGCCATTCAGAAAGCATTGTCTCTGCGGACGAAAGCTTCCGCACCGGAACGGGCTTACATCGAGGCGATGGCGAAACGTTTTGCCAAGGCAGAAAATGCGGCCCGACCCCAACTTGACTCAGCCTACGCCACCGCCATGGCCCAACTGGCCGACAAGTACCCCAATGATCCCGATGCCGGCACCCTGTACGCCGATGCCCTGATGAATCGGAGGCCCTGGGACTACTGGACAGAAGAGGGCAAACCGCGGCCCGGCATTGAACAGGCCATTGCCAAACTAGAATCGGTGATGAAGCGTTTTCCGAACCATCCGGGCGCGCATCACCTCTACATCCACGCAGTGGAAGCTTCGGCCAACCCTGACCGAGCCGTACCCAGCGCCGAACGGCTCGCTTCCCTGATGCCGGGTGCTGGCCACTTGGTGCACATGCCCGCTCACATCTACCTTCGGGTGGGACGCTACGCCGATGCTTCCGAAACCAATCGCCGGGCAGTGGAAGTAGATGAGGCGTACATTACCCAATGCCAAGCGCAAGGCTTGTATCTGATGGCATATTATCCGCACAACATTCACTTAATCTGGGCGTCCACTACGATGGAGGGGAAGTGCCAGACTGCCATCGAAATGG
>JACMKY010000632.1 GCA_014379925.1 Cytophagales bacterium
CCTCCCCTAGTCATCCTGAGCGAAGTCGAAGGAAGGGGAGGCCGGCGGTCGGCCGGGGACGCCTAGTCGCTGCCGAGGGGTAATCTACATCTGCACCGGCTCCAGCTTGGGCACCAGGAAGTGAATTACGGCCAGCGCCACCAGGTAGGCCGACGAGGCGATGATGAATAGGGGCAGGTAGCCCGCGCTCTGGATAATGAGGCCCGAAGCGGCCGCCAGCAGGGTACCGCTGACGGCCCCGGCCAATCCGCCGATGCCAATCACCGACCCCACCGCCTGCTTGGGAAACATGTCCGACGAGAGCGTGTAGACGTTGGCCGACCAGCCCTGGTGGCCAGCGGTGGCGAGGGCGATGAGGCCGATGGCTACCCACAGGCTGGACGTGATCGAAGCGAAGAAAATGGGCACTACGCACAGCCCGCAGATGAGCATGGTGGTTTTGCGCGCCCGGTTGACGCTCCAGCCCCGCTTGATGAAATAGGTGGATAGCCAGCCCCCGGCGATGCTGCCCAAGTCCGACACCAGGTAAATCACCAGGAAGGGAATGCCGATGGTTCTCAGGTTGAGTTTTTCGTCGAGATTCTGGTTGTCGTTGAAAAAGATCGGCAGCCAGGTCAGGTAAAACCACCAAATGGGATCGGTGAAGAACTTGCCCGCAATCACCGCCCAGGTTTGCCGCTTGGGAAACAAGCTTATCCAGGGAAGGCGGGTGGTGGGTTCGGCGGGGTCGCTTTGAATGTAACTCAATTCGGCTTTCGACAGGTGCGGATGCTCTTCGGGCCGCCGGTAGGTCCGCAGCCAGAAGATCAGCCAGAGGAATCCCACCGCGCCCGTGAGGATAAATGCCCAGCGCCAGCCGTAGTTGATGGCAATGAACGGCACGGTAAGCGGCGCGATAATGGCCCCGATGTTGGCTCCCGAATTAAACAAGCCCGTGGCAAATGAACGTTCTTTCTTGGGAAACCACTCGGCTACGGTCTTTACGGCACCGGGGAAGTTACCCGACTCGCCCAGACCCAACCCAAACCGGGCCAAGCCAAACCCCAGCGGCGAGCGGGCCAGCGCGTGCGAGATGGCGGCCAGGCTCCACACGACGAGGGCAAAAGCAAACCCCTTGCGCGTTCCCACCCGGTCGATGAAGTTGCCCACGATGATGAAGCCCAATGCGTAGGCCACCTTGAAGGCGGCGTCGATGTAGCCGATCTGCTCCTTGGTCAGCGGGATTTCACCCCGGAACCCGTCGTCGATCAACACCAGCGAAAGCACCTGGCGATCCACGTAGTTGATGGTAGTGGCAAAGAACAGCAACGCACAGATGCGCCAGCGGTAGTTGCCAATCTTAGCGGCGACGGTGTCGAGCGGGTTGAGGGGAAGAACTTCGGGGTTTTTCATAGGGTTGGCCGTTGAAGGACCGCTGATTGACCGCTGATTAAGGTGATCCAATGATGAAAAGCGACTGTTGATTACAAGAACGAATAAAAAATGAACGATTGCAACTGTCCGATTTCACTTTGTCGGATTGAAATCGAATGATTGGGATCAGCCAGTGGGATGATTGTTCCATTTCAACCCAACCGCCCAGCAATCATTCAATCACCTCAATCAGCGTAATCAGCGGTCAATCAGCGGTCGTTGAAACCAAAGTAATTTTTGGCGTTGTGGTAGCAAATGTTTTCGACCATCTGGCCGAGCCAATCCAGGTCAGCGGGTAGTTCGCCGTTTTCCACGTCGTTGCCCAGTAAGTTGCACAAAACCCGGCGGAAATACTCGTGCCGGGGATACGAAAGAAAGCTGCGCGAATCGGTGATCATCCCCACGAAGCAGCCCAGCAGCCCCAGGTTCGAGAGCGCGTTGAGCTGCTTTTCCATGCCGTCCTTTTGGTCGAGAAACCACCAGGCCGAGCCGAACTGCATTTTTCCCGGCGTGGAACCGTCGTTGAAGTTGCCGATCATCGAAGCAAACAGTTCGTTGTCGCCGGGATTGAGGTTGTAGAGGATGGTCTTGGCGAGCCGGTTGTTGGTGTCGAGCTGGTTGAGGAACCGCGACAAGGGGCGGGCCTGCTCGAAGTCGCCGATGGAGTCGAAGCCCGTGTCGGGTCCCAGTTGCCGCGCCATCCGCGCGCTGTTGTTGCGGAGTGCCCCCAGGTGAAACTGCTGCGTCCAGCCCTTGGCGTGATCCATCTCCCCGAAGCATTGTAGCATGGCCGATTTGAACTTCCTCACTTCTAGGCCGCTCGGATTGACGGCGGGTTTGCTCCGCAGTTTGGAAAAGAGCGTTTTGATTTCGCTTTCGGTAGTTGCTTCGGCGTACATCGTTTCCAGGCCGTGGTCGGAAAGGCGGCCACCCAGCGCGTGGAACGCATCGTGCCTCCTTTGCAAAGCGTCCAGAAAGGAGCGAAAGTCGGCAATGTCCACGTCGGCGGCTTCGCCCAGCTTGTCAAGGTACGCGTTGAAAGCCGCGGCATTTTCCACGTCCATCGCCTTGTCGGGCCGGAAGGTGGGAAACACCCGGGTCTGGAAGCCGTCTTCGGCAATCCGGCGGTGGTATTCCAGCGAATCGGCGGGGTCATCGGTGGTGCAGATCACCGCCACCCGCATCCGGCGGATGAGGTTGCGGACTCCGGAATCCGGTCTGCGGAGTTGAGCCGTAGCGCTTTCGTACACCGCTTCCGCACTGGCCGGGTTCAGCAGGTAAGGAATGTCGAAGTAGCGTCGTAGTTCCAGGTGCGTCCAGTGGTAGAGCGGATTCCGCATGGTGTGCGGCACGGTCTCGGCCCACTTCGCAAACTTCTCCCGGGCCGGCGCATCCCCGGTGATGTACCGTTCGTTTATCCCCCGCGTGCGCATGGCCCGCCACTTATAGTGATCTCCCGCCAGCCAGATTTCGGTCAGGTTATCGAAGTGGCGATCCTCGGCAATGTCCCGCGGGGAAAGGTGGCAATGGTAATCCAGGATGGGCATGCGCTCCGCGTGTCCGTGGTAAAGCCGCTCGGCCGTGGGGGTTTGCAGAAGAAAATTATCGTCGAGAAAAGGTTTCATTCAATGACCGATTATCAGTGATCAATTATCAATATGATCAAGGGACAAGATTATTAATCGTTGACTATCAGTAAGTTGTATTTTTCTAAAGTCTGAAAAATGCCCCACTGAGTGATTGTGTCTCAATTGAAGTTTTCGATCGCTCATTCACGTACCAGTTAGAGCAAGGCAGTATTGATAACTAATCATTGACCATTGACCTCCGGATGCCCATTTCCAGGCCGCGCAGTTCGGCCAGGCCGCGCAGCCGACCGATGGCCGAATAGCCGGGATTGGTTTGCTTGTGCAAGTCGTCCAACATCTGGTGGCCGTGGTCGGGGCGGAACGGAAGGCGACTGTCGCGGCGGCCTTCGGTTTCCCGACGGTGTTCCTCCGCCACCAGCGCGCGCACCACGCCGTACATGTCTACGTCGCCGGCCAAGTGATCGGCCTCGTGAAAAGTTTCCGTTCCGTCCAATCCATTGGCGGGCTCGCGCTGGGTGCTGCGCAGGTGCACGAAATGGATGCGCGCCCCCAGCCGTTCGACGATACCCACCAGATCATTGTCCGCCCGTACCCCGAGAGAACCCGTGCACATGGTGAA
>JACMKY010000633.1 GCA_014379925.1 Cytophagales bacterium
GCAGCCAGCGCCGTGAGGCCCGCCACGGGCAGCGCCGGGGCCTGGGCAAACGTGAGGGAGGCGGGCACCCGGCCCACAATGGTGGCCGGCACACACAGCTGCTCGGCGTAGGTGCCGTTGGAACCCATACTGCTGGAGTAGCCAAATACCGCGTCGCCTACCGCCCATTCGGTAACCGCCGCGCCCACTTTGTTTACCACCCCGGCAAAGTCGCGGCCCAGACTCGGAGAGCTGACCAGCTTGCTCTCGTGCCCGCCGCGCCGAATCTGGTAGTCGATGGGGTTGAACGAAGCGGCGCGTAGCTGCACCCGGATATCGTGGGGGCCAGGTTCGGGGTCGGCTACCTCGGCCAAAGCAAAGTTCTCGACCCCGCCGTAGCCGGTCAGTACAATGGCTCTCATAAAACAGCGGGCTCACAAAGGTCGTTTGCAAGCCACTCTCCATACACCGCTAAGATGGGAGCGATGGGGGCCAGCTCGGCCAGCGTCGCGGCCATTGTTTCGGTCAGTGATAAGCCGACGACGTGACAACTGGCCAGCAGCTCGCGCAGCAGCGCCGCCAGCTCCGTCGGCTCGAAGCCCCCGGCCACCGGGCACTGCAAAGCCGGAAAGTGATTCGGATTCAGTACATCAAGGTCCAGGTGAATGTAGAGGTTGGCCGGCGGCTGCCGGCGCAGGGCCGCCAGCACCAAGGCGGGTGCCGTGGCCGCGTCGGCATACACTGGCAGGCCATGCGCGGCAATAAAGTTGTCTTCAGCCGGGTCCGTATCGCGTAGGCCGGCGAAGAGCACCTGGCCGGGCCGGAGCGGTGCCTCAACGCGAAACGCCGTGCCCGTGAACTCGCCTTCGAGCAGC
The DNA here is from genome assembly GCA_014379925.1 of Cytophagales bacterium. GTDB lineage: Bacteria > Bacteroidota > Bacteroidia > Cytophagales > ES-bin-26 > ES-bin-26. The sequence goes on from JACMKY010000633.1 coordinate 855, forward strand.
AGCCGCAGCGGCATTCCGTGGAAGTGGCCGCTCGGCGACGAGGCCGGGGTGTTCAGGTCGGCGTGGGCATCAAGCCAAAGCACGGTGAGCTGGCCGTCATAGCGCTGGTTGAAGTAGGCCACGGGCGCAATTTCGGCCGCGCAATCGCCTGCCAGCAGCAACAAGCGCCCTGGCTGCTGCTGGGCCAGCAGGGCCGTGGTGGCCGCGAACTGGTCAACCAACGGCTGGTAACCGCCGATGCCGTGCCGTGCCGTCAGCGCCGCCTCCGTCAGTGGCACTTCGAGCGTGGACACCTCGGCAAAAGCGGCGCGTAGCGAATGGGCTCCAGAGCACACGGCGGCGGTGGGGCCGGTTCCCTGCCATTGAGGAAAGTAAAGCAACTGAGGAACACTACGCATGAGAATAAGCCAGCAAAGAATTGCAAGGGGCCCTTGTAGCCGCCTGCGTACCCAGCAACAGAATGGGCAATACCCTTGTCTGGGTCCGCTCTGAAAACGGTAATATAGCACGTAAAGCCCTTATAATCTGCGCCCTGAGCACAGAAAGGGTTGGTAGTGGTATTTTGTAGTTGGCACTATGTTTTGCTCACGTTGTAGTAGTAAGCCCAAAGCTTAAAATGAAGATTAAGCATATATTCTTTTTTGGAAAAAGACAATGTTTTACGAACTAATCGGCTGAATCGTTGGCGAATCGTATTGTTTAGCCGCTCAATATGGGCGGTTTCACCGGTTTCTTTACCCACCTTTCGATGCCGTTTTGGTGGAATACAATTATAGGATTTCCAAAAATCAGAAAAACTATTACAACGTAGATAAGCGTATGGTAATTTACGCCACAAGCGTTTGCAAGATGTCATTGATCCATCTCCAATGAAAAAAGAAACAATTTGTCTATTTTGGCGACATTACGCTATCCATATTCGTATTTGATTGACTTTTAACAAAGTGAAGCTGAAAACTTCGTCCAACTCCAAAACAAATTCTTTTTGAGCAGTCAGAATAGTGATTTTGAAATCGGCTAACGATTGGGCTTTTTTTTAACCATTTTTGAATGGTAACGTGGCTAACCTTGAAGATACGGGCCGTTGAAGGAAAGCTATTTCGTTCTTGGTAAGTTTGAACTACTTGTTGTAAATCGACTTGCTTTGATTTTTGAACCGAACCCAGAACGCGGGTTACCCCGCAATCTTTACATTGATAACGTTGCTGACCGGAGGCGTTTTTACCATTCAGAATTAGGTTCTTGCTTTGACACCGATGGCAAGTGCGTGCTTCTAAAATCATAGTCAATCTTTTTTGGAACAAAGATACTAAACCAACTATAAAGTACCACTACCGTATTTCCGTTTGGAAGCATTTCTGCCCCGCTAATCCTCCCCGTGCAACAAGCGGCAGCGACGAATGCGGATATGATGACGAAGGGCTACTGGAAAAGGGTCGAGCACCTACTGTTGGCGAGGCGGAGCGGTTTTAAACCCCCAGCCCAACCAGCGGCAGCACTGCTGACAGCCGTCAGCAAGGGCGTGAATCGTCGGTTGAAGCGTGCTGCAGTGCGCACGGGCTTACCCTGATGGCTCTCCATGCAGCAACGGGCACTTTCCCAGTTGCCCCCAAAATACCAGGCTGACAGCAAGGCCGTGGTCAAGATCAAGGCATCATCGAACTTTACGAAGCAACGCCGCGAACAGCGGCCCCGGACGGTGAGGAGGTTGTTTATGGTTTACTGCTTGCAGAATATCGTCGAGAAAAACTACATTGCGAGGGTGTTATCGTCGCGCCTGGGAAGGGTAGTTGGAGGTTGAGTCATTTCAAATCTACGCTTTTCAGGCCCTACGGTAACACTTTCAGTAACCAGCCACTTGGGTTAAGTAGTTGCGTAATTGTGGCGGTTTGTTGGTCACTCCGGAAAGGCATATCTCCCAAATGCTTCGTAATTACCTCCTCATCACCTTTCGCAATTTGCTGCGTTACCGCATCTTTTCCAGTATCAACATCCTGGGATTGGCCCTGGGAATCGCGGGCAGCTTGCTAATCGGGCTTTGGGTGCGGGATGAGGTGGGCGTGGATGCCTTTCACGCGAACGGACGGCAGCTCTACCAGGTAATGGAGCAGCAGTTCTACGACGGTGGCAAGCAACAGGTCCTCATCTACACCCCGGGCCTGCTCTACCAGGAACTGAAGCGATTTCCCGAAATCACCCACGCCAGCGTGTTTACCTGGTGGGACAACCCATTGGCATTCCGGGTGGGAAGCAAGGTTGGCAAGGAGTCGGGGCGTTATGCCAGCGGGGATTTCTTCCGGATGTTCAGCTATCCACTGCTGGCGGGCAAAGCCGAAACGGCGCTTCAATCGGCCACCGGGGTGGCCATCTCCCAAAGAATGGCCAGCCGGTATTTCGGCAGCCCCCAAGTGGCCCTGGGGCAAACCCTCCGCGTCGAGAACCGTCAGGATTACCGGGTAACGGCGGTCTTCCGGGACGTGCCGGATAATTCCTCCTACCAGTTTGACTTTGTGTTGCCCTGGCCGGTATTCGTCGCCCAAAACGCCTGGACCAAAGATTGGAACAACAGCGGACCGGTCACCTTCATTCAAATCCGGCCGGATGCCGATGGTGCCCGGCTGGAGGCCAAACTACGGTTCTTGCTCAAAAGCTACCGGAAGGACCCCGGAACGCAGCTTTTCCTGCAACCCTACCGGGAAGGCTACCTGTACTCCGTCTTCAAAAACGGTCGGCAGCGGGGTGGACGCATTGAATACGTGCGGTTGTTTTCGGCGGTAGCGGTGTTTATCCTGCTGATCGCCTGCATCAACTTCACGAACCTCTCGACCGCCCAATCGTTCAAGCGGTCCCGGGAAGTAGGCGTGCGCAAAGTGATGGGAACCGTACGGTCCCATTTGATCGGGCAGTTTCTGGGGGAGGCCCTCCTGCTGACGCTGCTGGCAGTGATGCTGGCTTTGGCCATCACCGCCTGGATGCTGCCCGTCTTCAACCAGCTCACCGGCAAGCACATCCGGATTCCGTTGTCCCAGCCTTCCTTCCTGTTCAGCCTGGGGGTGCTCACGCTCCTGGTTGGGCTGGTGGCGGGCAGTTATCCGGCCCTGTACCTGTCCTCGCTCAAGCCGGTAAGGGTACTGAAGACGGCTCCCCGGTTAAGGTCCCAAGCCAGGCTTTTCCGGCAGGGGTTGGTGGTGTTGCAATTCACCTTGTCGGTTCTGCTCATCTTCGGGACGATCGTGGTCTACCAGCAGGTGAGCTACCTTCGGAGCAAGCAACTGGGCTACGAACGGGAAAACCTGCTCTACGTTCCTATTGAAGGCGCGTTGAAGTATCCCCGCTTCAAACGGGCGTTGGTGAAGCTGCCCGGCATCCTGGCCGTTACCCGGATGACCCAGTTGCCCATCCACATCGGCGGTCTCACCTGGGAACTGCATTGGGAAGGCAAGCCGCCCAACGCCCGGATTTCCTTCGTGCAGAATTCGGTCGGGTACGATTTCACCCGAACGCTCGGGTTGAAACTCCGGCAGGGGCGGGACTTTTCCCCCGCGTTCCCCGGCGATACCAGCGCTTACCTGATCAACGAAACCGCCGCCAAGGCAATGGGCATGGCCCATCCCGTGGGGCAATCGGTCATTTTCCGGGGCCGACCGGGAAAAATTGTGGGCCTGCTGCCGGATTTTCATTTCCAATCCCTGCGCACCCCTATTGAGCCCCTGCTGATCTGGCTGCAGGAGGAGAATGCCCCCGGAAGCGTGATGGTACGGACCCAGCCCGGCAAAACCCGGGAAGCCATCGGCCGCATTTCCTCCCTGGCCCGGAAAATGAACCCCCACGTACCGTTTACCCACCACTTCGTGGAGGAGGAATACCAGCAACTTTACGGCGGTGAACAAGTCATCGGCAAGCTGGCTAACTACTTTGCCTTCCTGGGCATTTTCATCAGTTGCCTGGGTCTGCTGGGGCTGGTGACTTTCAGCGCCGAGCAACGCACCAAAGAGATCGGTGTCCGCAAGATGCTGGGTGCCAATACAATTACCATTGTGGTGATGCTTTCCAAGGACTTCCTGAAACTGGTTCTTTTGGCCAATGGGCTGGCCTTGCCATTGGCTTGGTGGGCCATGAACCACTGGCTGGAGGATTTTGCCTACCGAACCGCCATTCACTGGTGGATATTCGCTTTGGCGGGGGGCACTTCCCTGCTGATTGCCCTGCTTACCATCGGCTGGCAAGTGATTGAGGCGGCCGTGTCCAACCCGATCAAATCGCTGCGGACGGAATAACCTGGCCGGTTCGGAGGTTTAAATGCCCCGAACCATTACACCCGCGAGTTATCCCTCGGTTAAGGCGTTGATCTTTGCGGCCGGGCTCATCAACTTTGTGGCGAACTGCCATTGGCTGGCCAAATTCTGAAACGAGCGGGTGACTCTTCTGCCCACACCGCGGGTGAAATACTAACCCGATCCGTTAAACCATTCCGGCCGGTTTGGCCTCTAAGCTTTCAAACGCAAAAAAATGACCCTTCTCAAAAGTTTGCTGGTAGGTTGTATGGTCTTTTACGCAACCGAAGCGTGGGCCTTCAAAAGCCCGGTCCTTGGCCCGGACAGCACGGGCCTTCCCGGTGATTATTTCAGCCTGGAAGGAGCCCTGGAGTTGTTCAAGAACGCCAACTCCCTGGAAGAATTTGAGCGAACGCTCAATACGCCGGACAATTACTGCAACAACCTCGACCTGAACGAGGATGGCGCGGTGGATTACGTCAAAGTGGTTGATCACGTGGAGGGCAATGCGCACGCCATCGTTCTGCAGACCTCCGTCAGTGAAACGGAATCCCAGGACATTGCCGTCATAGAAATTGAAAAAAACGGGAATCAGTCCGTCCTCGTTCAGATCATTGGGGACGAGGAATTGTACGGCGAAGAGCGGATTGTTGAATCCAACGAGGTGCGTTCCACCCCGGAGCCGGTAAGGGCCGCTTCAGAACCGCAAAAGATCGTGGTAAACGCGTGGGGATGGCCATCCGTGCGGTACATCTACGCGCCCGGTTACGTAGTTTACCAACCCGCGTGGCGGTGGCGGCATTACCCCGTTTACTGGCAACCGTGGCGGCCCCATCCTTTGGCGTGGCACTATTCCCGCCCCCGCCCGTTCCGGACGAATTACCGGGTCGTACGGGTACACCGGTCGGTGTACGCGCCCCGCATTTATCGACCGCACCGGACTACGTCGGTCGTGGTGAAAAACCGCTACCACGTTACCAGGGTCAACCGGAACCACGCCCACGTTCACGTCCATAAAACCAACAACCGGCCGGTAAGGACGAAAGTGGTGAAAACAAAAAACAACCGGGATGGCCGACGGGGAGAACGCGGTGGCCGGTGATACCGGAGCCGGGGCGCGGCGGGCTGTCTTCGTCCGGCCCGGCTTACGGGCGTTGGGCAGGACGATCCGCCCCGCGCCCGCCAAGTAGCCAGGCTCGCCACTACCCCGCCTGACGCCGGTCGGCGGGTTGCCGGGCGGAACCAGCCGGATGGATTTCTTAATGCAGACATAACCTGGAAGTAACTTTTATGCAATCCGAATTTTCAAATTTGCGGAAAACTTCCCCGCATGAACAAACTAACCTTATTGACTGCTGGCCTCCTGCTGGCCGGGCTTTCCTCGTGCAGCTACCTGGATGAATTTCTGGAGGAAAACAAAACCCGAAAACCGCCTTTGGTGATTGGCCACCGGGGCGCTTCCGGTTACCTGCCGGAGCATACCCTGGCATCGTACAAACTGGCCATTGACCAGGGAGCCGACTACATCGAACCGGACGTGGTTCTCACCAAGGACCTGGTACTGGTTTGCCGGCACGAACCGGTGCTGTCGGGAACCACCAACGTGGCCCAACTCCCCCAGTTTGCGGACCGGAAAACCACCAAATCCATCGATGGGGTTTCCTACGACGACTGGTTCGCCAGCGATTTCACCCTGGCCGAGATCAAAACCCTGAAGGCCAAACAGGCTTTCGCCGAACGCCCCCAGCAGTACAACGACCTGTATTCCATCCCGACCTTCGCCGAAGTGATCGAACTGGCCAAAACGCAAGCGCAGATCAGGGGACGGGTCGTGGGCATTTATCCGGAAACCAAGCATCCCACCTTCCACGAAGACCTGGGTTTGCCCATTACCGACAAAGTGCTGGAAGCCCTCACCAAAGCAGGGTGGAACAACAAGCAGGCCCCCGTTTTCGTGCAATCTTTCGAGGTCGCCAACCTGCAGTACATCCGCCGCAAATCGACGGTGAAGCTGGTACAACTCTTCGATGCCTACGACGTGGACAAAAACGGCAACCTGGTCATGGAAGCACCCAACGGGCAGCCCTACGATTTTGTGGTTGCCGGGGACCCCAGGACGTACAATGACCTGGCTACGGATCAAGGACTGGATTTCATCAAGACGTACGCGAACGGAATCGGGCCGTGGAAGCCGTTCATTCAGCCCTACACGTTTACCGACGCGGCCAACGACGGCGCCGCCGATGACATCAACGGGGATGGGCAGGTAAACGACGCCGACTTTACCAAACTTCCCGCCACTACCCTCATCCGGCGCGCCCACCAAAGGGGGCTGGTCGTCCACGCCTATACGTTCAGAAATGAATCGCGCCGGTTGTTGAGTGATTACCAAAATGACCCGGGCGCCGAATACAAGAACTTCTACGGGCTGGGCATTGACGGGGTCTTCACTGATTTTCCCGATGCGGCCGTAGCCGCCCGGCGAAAATAAACCGGGCTCGGGGGTAAAAAAACCATCCGTCCACTGGTTCGCGATAGATCCCGCAAAACAGGCGGTTGAGTGCCTTCTGGAAGGGTACCAGAAAAAGCACCGGGCATCCACCGGTGCTTTTTCAATAATGCGGGGTGGCGAATCTATCAGATTTGTTGTCGATTGATTTTCAGCGCATTGGCCAGGTAGCCTTTTTTACGATGCGCTCAGTGAGTTAAGGGTGAATGAGTCAGCCAGAAACTGTTCCAGGCTTTTCGGTTGCCTTCCGAGGATGGTCGCGAGGGTGTCGCTGGGTTTTTCAAAACGGTGCTGTTTGACGGCTTCCGACATGCCGGTCAACGCTTCGACGAGGAAGTCGGGCAGGTGACTGCTGCGCATACCGGCTTCTAGGGCGGCCGTTGGAATCTCAACGTATTGGATGGATTCACCGAGCTGCTTGCCAACGGCGTTGGCAATTTCGGTGAAACTGTACGTTTTGCCGGTGTTGATTTCGTAAACCTGATTTCGGTGGCCTTCCGTTGTGAGCACAATCGCCAGTCCTTGCGCGATGTCATTCCGCCCAACGAACACCAATTTGGCGTCGCCACCGGGAAAGTGAATGGCTTTGCTTTCGACCGGGTTGCCAATCATCATGGGTAACCCTTCCAGGTACCAGCCATTGCGGAAAAACGTGTAGTCCAGGCCGGATTGTTGAATGTAAGCTTCCGTATCGGCGTGGATAGCCGCGAAGGTAAACGGCGAGGCCGGGTCGGGGTCAACGACGCTGGTGTAGACAATGTGCTGCGCGCCGGCCTGTTTGGCCGCGTCAACGGCCGTGCGGTGCTGTCTGATGCGAACCTCGTTGGGGGTATCTCCCGAAATGATCAGCACTTGCTCGGCTCCGGCAAAAGCCCGGACTAAACTGTCCGGATCGTTGAAGTCGCCTTGCCGAACCGTTACGCCCTGGCCGGCTAATTCAGCCGCTTTTTCGGGTTCGCGTACACTGACGACGAGTTGCTGTGACTCAATGCGTTTGAGCAGTTCGAGGGCCGTTGCCCGGCCCAGCTGTCCGTTTCCTCCCGTGATGGCAATCATAGTCATTTGCGTTTTTGGGTGACAATAGTTACTTTTCGGAACTCAATACTAAATAAGAACTATTGGCTGCACAAGAAGGCATTTCCAACTCACTTAGGCACGTGGAAGGAACCATTGTTGATTCTCAACGGGAAACCATCGCGGAAAAGATCGAAAAAATATTCAGTCCGCGTGATCTTTTATCGCCCGTTTGTCCCGTCCGGGATATATTGGACAAGGTTGGCGACAAATGGTCGGTTCTGTCCATTCTCTACCTGGGTTGGCACGGCAAGATGCGATTCAACGCGCTTCGCCACCAGATTGACGGCCTTTCGCAACGGATGCTGACGGTAACGCTGCGTTCGTTGGAGCACGACGGCTACGTTACCCGAACGGTTTACCCCGAAGTACCACCCCGTGTGGAGTACGAACTGACGCCGTTGGGGCTTAGCCTGCTCGAGCAGGTACTTGGGTTGGCGCAGTGGGCACAAACCCACCGGGACGACATTGTCGCGTCACGGAACGCGCGTGAGCGGTCAGACCCGTTTACCTGAATCACGCCAGCAGTGAAGGCAGCCATGGCGACAGTCGGCCGGCCACCGCGCGCGGTTCCGCAAACCGGAGTACGCGGTTAGGTATCCAACCAAAACCCGGGGGACGTTATTTACCGGCCCGCCGATAACCGGTTTATTGCGGGCGGGCTGCCGGACGCTGCGCACCAACCTCAAACATTTCCTTGCGCCGCGGTTACCCATCCTGATTTCCCTGCCCGGGCACCTTCGGTGACCGTTTGAGCCAATTGAAAATAAACTTTTCCCGCCGCCCACCCACCGGCCCTGCTCAAACGACCTATCCTTGCCAGGCATTGGAAAGCGCCCGCGCCACGGTTGCTTGACCTGGGCATGCCCGGGTGGGGCGGCCTCACAACAGCACGGTTGGCGGATGGATGTTTGAGCATCCATTACCCGGTGGTTCCCCTCAACGCCCAGTCGACCTGGCACGTGTTTGCCAAACCCCACCAGCAGACCCGGCGGGAAGAACTATTGAACCTGCTGGGGCAATACCAGGCCATTGTACCGGGCGGTCATCTGCACAAAACGAACCGCTTGACGAGAAACACCCCCCGCGGCAATTTTGTGCAGGTCTGTCTGGGGA
>JACMKY010000634.1 GCA_014379925.1 Cytophagales bacterium
TATTCGAACGGATTGCCCGGAAAATGCGCCTCGTAGGCGGCTTTCGTAGCCGCCAGGGTTTCGGCCAGGTTTACCGGATTCACTTTCAACGAGCAATAGGAGAACCGATCCCCGCTTTCCAGCAAAACAATTGGCTCGAAACGGTTTTGTAAGGATTCCTGGTGAAAATTCTTTACTACGCCGATGATCGTCTTTTCATCACCACGAACGGTGATCTTCTGTTGAAGGGCTTCCCGGGCCGTTCGAAATCCCAGCAGTCGGACCGCCGCTTCATTGAGCAGCACGGCTTGCTGGTCGGTAGCCGAAAAGTTTCTACCGGTCACCAAACCCAGTTGGAACGAAGGCAAAAAATCCTGGTCAACGTAGTTGAGCGAATACGTACCCGTCGACCTGGTTTGGGTCCCGGTTATCCATACGTCACCGGTGGCATCAACGATTTTCTCGCCGGGTACGCAAGAGGACATCGTGGCACTGCCAACCGCCGCGTTCCGGAGCAGTTCGTTTTTGAATACCTTCTTGTTCTCCGCGTAGGTCGAATCCCTTACCTTGGGTGCCCGGACGACGAGCGTTTGTGCCAGGTTCATTCCCGTATCCTGCTTCCGCATAAACCGCAGTTGCTGATGCACAACCAGGGTGCCCACAATCAGGGCAATGGAAGCGGCGAACTGAAAAACCACCAGGCTCTTTCGTAAAAACACGCCCTGGCGGGTTCCCGCCGACATTCCCTTCAGGGCGAAAATAGGTCGGAACGACGAGAGCACGAAGGCGGGGTAAAAAGCCGACAGCAAAGTACCCGTTCCCAATGCAGCCAGCATTCCCAACGTGAAGGGCAAATCTTCCAGCAAGCTGAATGGCAGTTTTTTACCGACCAACTGGCCGAAAAAAGGCAGGAAAGCAGCCGTTACCAGACCGGCCAGCAGGACAGCCAGCGCATTGAGGAAGACGGATTCCAGCAGGAATTGCCGGATGAGTTGCGAACGGGAAGCGCCCGTCACCTTCCGAACCCCCACTTCCTTGGCCCGCTCCGTGGCTTTGGCCGTAGAAAGGTTCACGTAGTTTACCCAGGCAATCAGCAGGATAAATGCCGCAACGATCGCCAGGAAATAAACGGATTTCCGATCACCCCGCACCTCTACCTCGTAGGCGATGGACGAATCCAGGTGGATATCGGAGAGGGGTTGCAGGATGAATTTTTCCCCGTAGTTGTTCTTTCTCATCTCATCGCCCTTGTGCCTCTCCACGAACGCCGGTAGTTTCGCCTCTACCGCCTTGGGATCGGCATTAGGCCGGAGCAAGACGTAGGTAAAAAAGTTGTACCAGCCCCAGTCTTCCTCCAGGTTACGGTTCTTCCCTTGCGCCAACGTCGGGAAGGAAACCAACAAGCCGAATTGCAGGTGCGAGTTAACCGGAATATCCTTCAGTACGCCGGTTACGATCAGGCTTCGGTTGCCGTTCAGCAGAATGACTTTTCCCATCGGGTCGGCCGCGCCGAAGTATTTCCGGGCCGTTGTTTGGGTCAGCACGATCGTATTGGGCGATCGCAAGGCAGTACGGGCATCGCCCTTCAGCAAGGAAAAGGAAAAGACATTCAGCACGGAAGGATCAGCGTAGTAAAGTTTTTCTTCGCGGAATTTCACGTCCCCATTGGCAATAACCGCTCCGCCATAGAGGGGGTTAAGCCGGACAAAATCCGCCACTTCCGGGAATTCCCGCTTCAACGCGGGTCCCGCGGCCGGTGAATTGCCCGCGTCGACGTAATCAAGCGCGCCGCTGGACAGATAACTTGCGGCCGGAAGCCGGTAAATGCGGTCGCCCCGCTCGTGAAACCGGTCGTAGCTCAGTTCAAAGCGAACGTACTGCAAAATAAGGAGGCAAGCGGCCATGCCGATGGCTAACCCGAAGATGTTGATGAAAGAAAAAGCCCGGTGCCGGAGCAGATTCCTGAGGGCGATGGTGAGGTAGTTGCGGAGCATATCAGTGATCAATTATCAGGTATCAATGTATGAACGAACGTACGAATAGTGGAGATCACTGCCCACTGGTCATCCCTTCATCTCCTACATCACCGTTCAGACGGGGTCGCCCAGACGGGGTCGCCTAGACTACTCCGTTCGCAGCGATTTCACGGGGTTGGCCACCGCTGCCTTGATGGCCTGGAAGCTCACCGTCAGCAGGGCAATGAGCAGCGCCGCGCCGCCGGCCAGGCCGAA
>JACMKY010000635.1 GCA_014379925.1 Cytophagales bacterium
ACCTCTTCCTGTTCTTCATGCTGCTGCTGGTAATGGGTTCCAATTACGTGATTACTTTCATCGGTTGGGAAGGCGTGGGATTGTGTTCTTACCTGTTAATCGGGTTCTGGAATAAGAATACGAGCTATAACAATGCGGCGAAGAAGGCCTTCATTATGAACCGCATCGGTGATTTGGGCTACCTGTTGGGCATTTTCCTGATTATTACCACCTTCAGTACGGTAGAATATGCCGATGTGTTCCGGGCAGCGGTGAATTTCCAACTGAATGACCCGGTCATTGTAGCCATTACGTTGTTGCTTTTTGTTGGTGCAATAGGTAAAAGTGCCCAGATTCCGCTGTATACCTGGCTGCCCGATGCCATGGCCGGCCCAACGCCCGTTTCGGCGCTCATCCACGCTGCTACGATGGTGACTGCCGGTATTTATATGATCATCCGCTCCAACGTGCTCTATACCCTGGCCCCGACTACCCTGGAAGTCGTAGCTATGATCGGCTTGGCGACTGCGCTGTTTGCGGCTACCATCGGTATTTTCCAGAACGACATCAAGAAAGTACTGGCTTACTCTACCGTGAGTCAGTTAGGGTATATGTTCCTGGGCCTGGGGGTAATGGGGTATTCTTCTTCGATGTTCCACGTCATTACCCATGCTTTCTTCAAAGCCTTGCTTTTCCTTGGCGCTGGTAGCGTGATCCACGCGATGAGCAACGAGCAGGACATCCGGAAGATGGGTGGGCTAAAACAGTACCTGCCCGTTACTTTCTGGACTTTCCTCATTGGCACAATTGCGATTTCCGGCATTCCGCCTTTTGCCGGCTTCTTCTCGAAAGATGAAATTCTGATGCACGTGTACGAACACAGCAAACTGATGTGGATACTGGGCGTGCTGGGTTCGCTGATGACTTCTTTTTACATGTTCCGCCTGCTGTTCCTCACCTTCTTCGGTGAATTCCGGGGAACGGCGCACCAGCGCGAACACCTGCACGAATCGCCGTCCTCGATGACCATTCCGTTGGTGACGCTGGCCCTGCTGTCGGTGGTGGGGGGCTTGATTGGCTTGCCCGAAGCCTTCGGGACGGAGAACCAACTGGCGAACTTCATGAGCCCCCTCTTTGAGGCAGCCCGGCGGGTAAATCCGGCGGCTTTTGCGCCCACGGCGCTCTCCCACGGACAGGAGTTTACGCTGATGGCCGTCTCCACCTTCGTGGCCGTCGCGGCGGGGTTGGCCGCGTGGGTGATTTACGTGAACCGGCGGACGGTTCCGGTGGCCGAGGGCCAGCCGATGCCCGCTTGGCAGAAGCTGGTGTACCACAAGTACTACGTGGACGAGTTGTACAACGGTCTGTTCGTGAGGCCTTTGAACGCACTCTCCGGCACGTTCTACTCCGTACTGGAATCCGGGGTGATTGACCCGTTGGTGAACGGGGTGGGCCGGACCGTGACGGGAGTCAGCCGGTTGTTTCGCTACGCCCAGAATGGCTCGATTGGCTTCTACATCTTTGCGATGGTCATCGGCATCATTCTGATTTTGCTTTATAACTTCCCCTTTTTTCTGGGTAACTCCGTGAGTCTTCACTGAAAACCGGTATGCTGACGCTACTTCTGATTGCCCTGCCCGTCGTATCCGCGCTGCTGTTGTTGGCCCTTTCGGGCGAAAACGTCAAGCGGGTGGCCTTCGTGGCTTCCCTGGCCGAGTTTGCCCTGGCCCTGGTGGCGGCATCGCAGGTGGCCCCCGAGGCGGGTTCGCAGTTGGCCGTGAGCTACCCCTGGATCGAATCGGCGGGCATTCGTTTCAGCGTGGGGATGGACGGCATCAGCCTGTTGCTGGTTATCCTCACTACGTTGCTGGTGCCGCTGATCGTGCTGACCACGTTCGGTCATTCCTACCAGAATCCGGCGGCTTTCTACGCCTTGGTCCTTTTCATGGAGGCCGCGCTGGTGGGCGTGTTCACGGCCCGGGATGCGTTTCTGTTCTACCTGTTCTGGGAGGCGGCCCTGATTCCGGTTTACTTCCTGGCGGGCATCTGGGGCGGCAAAGACCGCATCCGGATCACGTTCAAGTTCTTTTTGTACACCATTTTCGGCAGTCTGTTCATGCTGCTGGCCTTTGCCTACCTGTACTTTCAGACGCCGGGCGCGCATTCCGCCGACGTGAACGCCCTCTACGCCCTCAACCTGGACGCGGGCGAGCAAAGCTGGCTTTTCTGGGCGTTGTTCATTGCCTTCGCCGTGAAAATGCCCGTGTTTCCCTTCCACACCTGGCAGCCTGATACCTACGTCGAATCGCCCGCCCCGGCCACGATGCTGCTGTCGGGCATCATGCTCAAGATGGGCATTTACGGCCTGATCCGCTGGCTGTTGCCGGTGGTGCCCGAAGGGGTGGACCAGTGGGGAGCCACCGCGATGATTCTCTCCATCGTCGGCATCGTCTACGGGTCAGTCATTGCGGTGCAGCAGAACGACATGAAGCGGCTGGTGGCGTATTCGTCGTTGGCGCACGTGGGCCTGATGTCGGCGGGCGTGTTTACGCGCACGACCAGCGGTTTGCAGGGCGCCGTCATCCAGATGCTGGCGCACGGCATCAACGTGGTGGGCTTGTTTTTCATCATCGACATCATCACCCGCCGCACCAAGACGCGCGACCTGGAAAGGCTGGGCGGCATCACCCAGCAAACCCCCGCGCTCACGGTCTGCTTCGTGATTCTGATGCTGGGAAGCGTCGCCCTGCCGCTGACGAGTGGTTTCGTGGGTGAGTTCCTGCTGCTTTCCGGACTCTACACCTACAATCCCTGGTACGGAGCCATTGCCGGTCTGACCATCATCCTGGGGGCGGTGTACCTGCTGCGGATGTTCCAGAAGGCGATGCTGGGGCCGAAAATCGAAGCGGCCGCGCCGTTCGCGGACCTGACTTTCCTGGAAAAAGCGGTGTTGTTCCCCTTGGTCTTCATGGTGTTCTGGATCGGTCTGTATCCCAACTCGTTCCTGAACCTGACCGGCCCGGCCGTGGCCGATATCCTGAGGCTGACGGCCAACGGCGCGACGGGCCTGAAGTGAGGGGGCTTGTGAGTTTATGAGTTTATGAGTTCAAAGTTTATGAGTTGAAAATAAACTTACAATTCGGTTCAAATGAAAAACCAAGCACCCGCGATCGATGCGTTGCATCGGCGCTACTCATAAACCCATAAACTCATAAACTCATAAACTCATAAACTCATAAACCCATAAACTCATAAACCCATAAACCCATAAACCTTCCATGCTTGCCATCATTCTGTTGTCCGTTTTCGGCATTGCCTGTTTGTTTCTGGGGTTCCTGGATTCGAAGCGGGTACTGATGCCCGCCGCCCTGCTGTTTCTGGCCGTCGCTTTCGTGGCCAACGCGCGGGAGTGGAACCATCCCGCTTCGTACCTCAACGCGATGATGGCCAACAGCAACGTCTCGGTGGCTTTTTCGGGCATCATCATCCTGTCGGCCCTGCTGATTTTGCCCCTCTCGGAGCGCTACCTGGCCGATGAGCGCGCGCAACTGGCCGAATACTACGCCATCCTGCTCTTTTCCATCGTGGGCGCGGTGATGATGGTGAGCTTCGAAAACATGATTATGCTCTTCATCGGTCTGGAAATTCTTTCGGTTTCGATGTACGTGCTGACGGGCAGCGACAAGCGCAACCTCAAATCGAACGAGGCGGCCCTGAAGTACTTCCTGATGGGCGCCTTTGCCACGGGAATCCTGCTGTTCGGCATCGCCCTGGTCTACGGGGCAACCGGCACCTTTACCCTCGGCGGCGTGGGTAGCTACGTAACGGGCAACGCCGGGGCCATTTCTCCCTTGCTGTATTTGGGCTTGATGCTCATGCTGATCGGCATCCTCTTCAAGGTGTCGGCCGCGCCCTTCCACTTCTGGACGCCCGACGTCTACGACGGCGCTCCTTCGTTCTTTACGGCGTTCATGTCGACGGTGGTGAAAACGGCGGGCTTTGCGGCCCTGTACCGTTTGCTGGCCGTGGCCTTCACCGACGTGTACAGCTTCTGGTGGATCACCGTGGCGGTGATCACGGTGATGACGCTGGCCGCGGGCAACCTGACGGCCGTCTACCAGCAGAGTTTCAAGCGAATGCTGGCGTATTCCAGCATCTCGCACGCGGGCTACCTGCTCATTGCGGTGGTGGCCTTCAACCAGAAGTCGGAGGAGGCGATCCTGTTTTATTCGCTGGCCTACTCGCTGGCCACGGTCACTGCCTTCGGCATCCTGATGCTGGTGGCCGACCAGAACGGCACGGAAGGCCGCCCCAACGAGGACTACAGCGCCTTCAACGGTCTGGCCCGGAGCAACCCTTTCCTGGCCTTCGCCCTCACGGTTTCGATGTGTTCGCTGGCGGGCATTCCCCTCACGTCGGGCTTTTTCGGCAAGTTCTTCGTCTTCATCAGCGCGATTGAACAGCAGATGGTGTGGCTGCTGGTGATTGCGGTGCTGATGTCGGCGGTGGGAATTTATTACTATTTCCGCGTGGTGATTGCCATGTACATGCGCGAAGGAAACACCGGTGTCATCGCCGTCAATCCCCTCTACCGCTTCGTCCTGATCGTTACCACCGTGCTCACCCTTCTGCTCGGCATCCTGCCGGGAATGATTACGGAGATGGATTACGGAGGTGGTTCGAAGGCCTTGGGCAAGGAGAAGAAAGACCAAACGGCGGCCGGGAAGCGGATGGAAATGACGGGAAAGGCACCCCGGAAAATGTACAATCGTCTTTGATCACCATTTTGATCACCATCGCCGGTGTCCAACCTCTGGTCTCCCTTTTCCTTGCCCGCTGCCCACCCGCACCACCTCCACCTGGCGCAGGACGCGTACCTGAAGCCGCTGCTGGAGGGGATCGAGTTGCCGGCGTTCGTGGCGGACCGCCCGGTGTACCCGGCTTTGCTGGAATCGATTATTTCGCAGCAGTTGTCGGTACGGGTGGCCGACGTGATTCACGGGCGATTCCTGGCTTTGTTCAACGACGGATTGCCGCACCCGGACCAGTTGCTGGCCTTGCCAACCGAGGCGTTGCGTTCGGTAGGGCTCTCCTCTCAGAAAGCGAATTACCTGCGGAACGCGGCGGAGTTTGCCCTCACGCGGGGCCTGGAACCGGAGCGGATCCACGCGATGACCGACGACGAAGTGGTGGCGTACCTGACGCAGATCAAGGGGGTGGGCCGGTGGACGGCGGAGATGATCCTGATGTTCGTGCTCAACCGTCCCGACGTGTTCCCGGTCGACGACCTGGTGATCCGGCAGGCGATGGTCCGGCTCTACGGCGTGGAAGCCCAGGGTCGTTCTTTGCGCCTCCGCTTGACGGAAATCGCCCAGCAGTGGAAGCCCTACCGAACCTACGCCTGCCAGTACTTGTGGCGTTGGAAGGACACGGTTTAACAAGTCATTGGTCGGAGGCAAAAACGCGTGGTGAACCAAGCGTGAAAAGCGGATGCTTCCGCGTTTTGTCCGGTTCGTTGACCTCAGTTTCTTATTGCTTCTGGTAGTAGGTGACGAACTTCATGACGAATAGCGTGTCTTTTTCCCTCATTTTTCGAGTGACATGCCAATCAAAATCATTTACATCAGACGTTGAAATGGCATAGGTCGTGCTCTTTTTAAGTTTGATTACGTAGGTACTTGTAGTTGATCATTGGTAAACTTGGCTTTCACGGTAGCGGCTATTGTTGCTTTTTCCGGGTTGGTTTCCAGCCTCGTTAAGTCACCTGAACTAAGATCGATTATCCAGTAACCATCCGAAGAATTCGGAATCAACCACAAGGAATCACTCCGGTGAAAAAGTTTTACTTCTTTTTTGCTCAGGCTCTTGTGGATGGTGCTCCAGTATATTGCACCCTTCGTGCGGGAAAGAAGGGCTATGCTGTCTTTCCTAGCGGGTTTGGGATCAGTGAATTGAAAAGTTTGGTGGCCAGTACCTCTGTAGTTTAAGACCCTACCTCTGGTGGTATACACTTCCACCGGTGATTTTTGAATGGTGTCTACAACGTAAGTAGCCGGGTAGATGGCGGCTTTTTCCACCGGTTCGTTCTTACAGGCTACCAAAGCCAGGAGTAGGTTCGGTAACCGATGCAGTAGCTTTTTCATGCTGGACGTTTTATCTGCCAATATCAGGCTCGGTTCCTAACCCACGATATTTTGGCGTACCAAAATACTACTTGGTGAGGCAGTGCTGGCGGTTTTGCTCAACCCTTTTTTTGATTTCCTGCACCAGTTTTTCCTCCGATGTCTTCAGGGAAAAAGAGAAGTTATTGACTTCTTTTCCTGCGTTTTGGATGTCGAAGGTCAATTTGTATTGTCCGCCTTCCTTCCGGTAGCTCACCTGTTTGATTTCATTCCAGTTGCAGGCCAGGCTCATGCCGAAATTCATTCCTTCTTCACCGGTTTTGATTTCCATCTTGGCCTGGCAGTCCTGGAAACGGAAAAGGGAGGGATCGTCTTTTTTATCCTTCGTGAGCAGGTTAAGCTGTTTTTCCAGCCATTGGTTGTTCTGCGGCAACGTTTGACTTTGGGCCGCCAGCGAGTAAGTCAATGCGAGGAAGGTGTTGAGTATCAGTAGGCTTTTCATAGCAACTGGTTGATGGGGGAATAAATGGTCTTCAGTGTAAGGACCCTTGCCGTAAAACGATGCGTACGGGGGATAATTTTACCAGGAGTCTGGATAAGAATCGACTGCCGAGCCCAAAACGCCTCTTTGTTTGTCTGCCAGAGTTGAGGTTACTGACCAGAAAAAAAGCCCCGTCCCGGATTACCCGTCCGGGACGGGGCTTTTTCAATTTCGGACGCTGGGCTTCCGGCCGCATCTGCCAACCGGAAACGGGTCGTTTGCCAACCGGGTCAGTCGAATAGGTAGCGTACGCCAATCTGCCCCCGCCACCGGCTGTTGAGGCCCGTGTCATTCACGAAAGTGCGGTCTCCCCCACTGAAGCGGTAGGTAGGGGTGTTTCCCTGGTAGCCGGCAAACTCCAGGAGGCGGTTGTTGGCGTAGACCTGGCGTTCGCCCCAATTGGAACTGATCAGATTACCCAGGTTCTGGATGTCCAGACTCAATTGGAGCGTGTGCTTCTTCTTGCCCACGTTGAGGAAAAAATCCTGCAGAATTTTCATATCCAACTGCGTGTACCAGGGCGTGGTGGGGCCGTTTCGCTCCGTGTACTGGCCCCGCCGCTCGGAAAGATAGTCATCCTGCGCGATGTAGGCCGCCAATTGCTGCCATTGTTGCGGCGCGGATAAGATCACCCCGCCCTGGTTATCGGTGATGTCCACCAGGCGGATCTGTTCGGGGCTGGCCGGTACGAACAGCAGGTCATTGCCAACAATGCCATCCCGGTTCATGTCACCGGCGTAGGTGTAGGAGAAGCGCCCGCCCTGCCCGGCTTCGTAGAAGAAGCCCAGGGTGGTGGCGAAGTGTTTGCCGTACTCGAACCGTTTGCCCAGGGTGGCAATCACCCGGTGCCGCAGATTGAAATCACTGTAGGCCAGCGCGGGGGTATTCGGATTCCCGATCACGGGATTGCGTTGAAAGGCATCGGCCGCAATTTCGCCCGGGTTCGAGGTGACGTCTTTGGCTTGGGCGTAGGTGTAAGCGGCCATCGCGTACAATCCCCGTTGGAAGTCTTTTCTCAACTGTCCGGTCAGGCTGTACTGGAAGCCTTGGTTGGTGTTCTCCAGTACAATAGCCCCCGCGTCCAGAAAAGTTGGCAATGCGTTGGGTCCGGTGAAGTTGGTGTTCAACCGCGGGCCATCGGCCGGGAAAATGACCCGGTTATCGGCGCCGGCAGCCCGTTCGCCGGGGATGACCTGGTTGTAATTGCGGTGAATAGCGGCGTTCAGGTCTTTTGAGTAGATGAATTCGGCCGTTGCCGTGATCTCGCCGGGCAACACCTGATCGACGGCCAGGTTGGTACGCCACACCTGCGGAAATTTGAAGTCATTCGCCGAGGCATTGATCTGAAAGGTGTAAAAATCATCGAACCGGGCGTTGGAAGCCTGGTTGCCGATCCACACGAAGGGAATCCGACCGGTAAAGATGCCCGTTCCGCCGCGCAGCTGGGTCGTGCGGTTCCCCCCCGGCGCGTAGTTGAAGCCCACGCGCGGGGACCAGAGCGGCGTGGCGCGGGGGAAGTTCGTTACATCGACTTTGGCCGGGTTCCCTTCCGGGGTTAGGAAAGTAGCCTGTTGTAGCTGCGGGTTTTGGGCTACCTCGGTTTGGTAAATGGGTAGATCCGCCCGCAGTCCCAGGGTCAGCTTGAAGTTGGGTTTCACCTGCCACTCATCCTGAACGTACAAACCCAATTGTCCCACCTTCACCGCCACCGACTTTACCGGCCTGGCCATTCCGGCCGCCGCGATGGCGTTCAAGTCCACGAAATTCGGACTGGCGGGGTTGGTCCGGTCGAAGAAATCCCCGACGTCCAGGCCACCGAAGAAAGGATAGCCGAACCGTTGCAGATTGAAATCATTGACAAAACCGAACCGCTCGTAGGTGAAGCCTCCGGTCAGGATGTGTTGGTTGACAAAATAGCTCAGGTTATCCGTGAGCTGGAAAATATTTTGATCGAGCCGGTTTTCGGCCGAGAATTGTTCCGTGCCCACCGAAGTGTAGGTCGTGCCGTTTTTGGTGATGTCAACCATGGGAAACCGGGTGCTGGCCGGCAAGTCACGAAAATCGCGAAAGGCCGAATAACCCAGTTGCAGTTTGTTGCTGACCCGCTCGGAAAATGTGCTGTTTAGCTCGGCCACCAGTGAGTGGAGGTTGTTGTTGATGGTATAGCCGGAATTTGAAAACTGAAGCGTATTCACGCCCGGCACCCGGGAGGAAGGGGCAATGGCAATGGGATGCGGCCCCTGTTGCCGCCAGCTTTTGAGGTAGTTGTAGCGGATGGAAAACCGGTGGTTCCGGTGGATGTTCCAGTCCAGCTTCACCAGGAATTTGTCGCTGTAGGTCTGGTAGATGAAGTCCTGGTAAACGCCCGGATCGTATCCGTAGGCACTGATGAGCCGTTGCTGAACGTTGCGCAGGTCGGTGTCCAACACCCGGCTCACGCCCGGAGCCTGCCCGTTGAGCGCCGCCTGGGCTTCCTCCGCATTTTGGGCGGGCCGGAAAGTCTGCCCCGGATCGTCACGCCGGGTTATTTCCGCGTTGGTGAAGAAGAACAGCTTGTTTTTGACCAGGGGCCCCCCCAGGGCAAAACCGGTTTGATTGAATTTTAAGTCCGGGTTGGTGATTCGGACATTGCCTACCCGGTTGCCGATCAACTGCTCGTTGCGAAAGTAACGGTAGAGGGTGCCTTTGAAGTCGTTGGTACCGCTTTTGGTCACCGCGTTGACCCCGGCACCCGTGAAACCTCCCTGCCGCACGTCGTAGGGAGCCAACGAAACTTCGATTTGCTCAATGGCATCCAGGGAAACGGGCTGGCTGTTGGTCTGGCCGCCTGGCGTGGGGGCGTCCAAACCGAAAGAATTGTTGAAGATGGAGCCGTCGAGCGAAAAGTTGTTGTAGAGGGTGTTTCGCCCGCCAAAGCTCAAGCCGTTCGACTGGGGAGTTAGCCGCGTAAAGTCTTCCGAGGAACGGCTGATGGTGGGCAGGGTACGGATCGCGTTGGCGTTGACGTTGGTGGAGGCGCCGGTCCGGTCGTTGTTGATGAGCCCGTCCCGGTTGGCCGCTACGACGACTTCGCGGAGCGTTTGTCCCTCCTCCAGCAGGGTAACCCGGCTTTCGAAGGTTTTGCCGAGCACCAGTTGAATGTCCTCCTGGGTGAAGGATTGGTACCCGATGAAAGACACGTTCACCCGGTAGGGACCGCCCACGCGCACGTTCAAAAGGTCGAATTGCCCGTTTTCCCGGGTTGACGTCCCGTATTGGGTACCGGAAGGCAGGTGAATGGCCACCACGGTGGCACCGGGCAATGGTTCGTTTCCGGCACCGAAAACCGTGCCCTTCACGGCCGAGGTGGTCAGTCCTTGGGCCCTTATGAGTTGGCCACCGGAGATTAAAAGCGCGATTAACAGCAGAAATCGTAAAGTTTTTTGTTCCATGGAGGTGGCTGTGTTTGGTTTTAGGAAATATTTCGTTGAAAGTATTAAAAATACAGCATTCACGCGGCCGTAATTCGATGAAAATGTAAAAAGCGTTAAAAAATGATCAAAAACATCCCTGGGCATTGGGCGCTGAATCGGTACGGTGCCCCGTGGGCGTGCTTCCCGGGGCTTTTATTGGATTCGTTCGATCTTTATTTCTCACTTGTGCCCGGGGTTCGTATCTTGCACCCGGTTTCATCCGTATTCACCCCGACGCGCGTCGGCGTTGCAACCACCCGGCATCTTCCTAACCAGTTCCGTAAGAATATGAGCGACCAGGTTAAACACGAATGCGGCATTGCCATGATCCGGCTTCGCAAGCCCCTCCAATACTACATCGACAAGTACGGCACGCCGCTCTACGGCATCAACAAGCTGTATCTGCTCATGGAAAAGCAGCATAACCGCGGCCAGGACGGGGCGGGCGTGGCCAACATCAAGATCGGGGTACCGCCCGGCAGCCGCTACATCAGCCGCTACCGCTCCGTCGACCCCCAGCCCATCACCGACGTATTCCGCAAGATCAACCGGAAAGTCCGGAAGTCGCTCAAGGGCCACAAGGACCGGCGAAAGGACGCGGCCTGGCTGAAGGAAAACGTGGCCTTTACCGGTGAGGTGCTGCTGGGCCACCTGCGCTACGGCACCCACGGCGTCAACAGCATTGAGAACTGCCACCCGATGCTGCGGCAAAACAACTGGCGAAGCCGCAACCTGGTCATGGCCGGCAATTTCAACATGACCAACGTCGACGAGCTGTTCGACAAACTCATTTCGCTCGGTCAGCACCCCAAGGAGAAAGTGGACACGGTGACGGTGATGGAGAAGATCGGCCATTTTCTGGATGAGGAAAACCAGCGGATTTTCAACCTTTACAAGGAAGACTTCACCAACGCCGAAATATCGGCCATCATCGAGGACAACATCGACCTGCCCCGCGTGCTGCACCGTTCCTGCCGCGATTTCGACGGCGGCTACGCCATGGCGGGCATGACGGGCTACGGCGCGGCCTTCGTGGCCCGCGACCCGGCGGGCATCCGCCCGGCCTACTACTACGCCGACGAGGAGGTGGTGGTGGTGGCCTCCGAAAAACCGGCCATCAAAACCGCCTTCAACGCCGAATTCAACCAGATCCGGGAAATCAAGCCCGGCCACGCGCTCATCATCAACAAGCAGGGCGAATACGACCAGCACCAGTTCATCGAACCGCTGGAGAAGCAGTCGTGCAGCTTCGAACGCATCTACTTTTCGCGCGGCTCCGATCCCGATATCTACCGCGAGCGCAAGGAACTGGGCCGGCTGCTGGTTCCCCAGGTGCTCAAAGCCATTGAGTACGACCTGGAGAATACCGTGTTTTCCTACATTCCCAACACGGCCGAAACGGCTTTCCTGGGCATGATCGAAGGCCTGGAACAGTACCTGATCCAGCAACGCAAGCGGGCCATCATCGAAGGCGTGGAGACGGATGAGGACCTGGAACGGATCCTCTCCTTCCGGCCCCGCGTGGAAAAGCTGGTGATCAAGGATGCCAAGCTGCGCACCTTCATCACCGACGACGCGCACCGCGACGACCTGGTGGCCCACGTCTACGACACCACCTACGAGGTCATCAACAAGGGCACCGACACGCTGGTGTTGATCGACGATTCCATCGTGCGCGGAACCACGCTCGAGAAAAGCATTCTGCGGATGGTGGACAAACTGGAACCCAGGAAGATCATCATCGTCTCCTCGGCCCCGCAGATCCGCTTTCCCGACTGCTACGGCATCGACATGTCGCGGATGAACGATTTCGTGGCCTTCCGCGCTACGCTGGCCCTGTTGAAGGAGAACCGGCTGGAAAACCTGCTGGAAGAAGTGCAGGACGACTGCTCCCAAGCCACGCAGTGGGGACACAGTGAGGACGAGAATTACGTAAAAGCCATTTACGCGCCGTTTTCGCACGAGGAAATTTCCAACAAGATCGCCGACATCGTCCGGCCCAAGGACCTGAAGGCCGAGGTAGGGATCATCTACCAGACGGTGGAAAACCTGCACCGCGCCTGCCCCAACCACACCGGCGACTGGTACTTCACCGGCAACTATCCCACGCGCGGCGGCAACCGCATCGTCAACAAGGCCTTTCTCAACTTTATGGAAGGCCGGGGCGTGCGGGCGTATTGAGGTGGTTGGAAGTTTCGTTGAGCGGGTATCAACCATGCCAGGCCCTCCCGGTGCCTGGCATTTTTGTTGACGGCGGAGGGCGAAGGCGCGCAGTAGGATCGGATCGGCTTCGGTGAATCGCGGGTAAATTCCGCTCCCGCCGCATCCGCCCCGTCATTGAGCGGAAGCCGCGCGGACGAATCCGCCGGAACCGGCGGCGGGCTCAGGCTTGCTTTCCTACCCGGAGCAGCAACGGGAAGGTGACCGTTTCCCGGGTGTTTTCTTCCCAATGTTCCTGCAGTTCCTCCCGGGTCCGCCCCACCGGATTTTCGTGGTTCTTCCGGAGGTAGTGCTGCACCGCCGACCACGTGTTCAGGTACCCGACGCATTCGTCCAGCGTCCATTCGCCGGTCATGGCCAGGGCGGGCGGCTCGATTTCCCGGAAGGGAAAGGGAATGGTTTGGTAGTGTTCGTCCACGTACTTCCTTTCCGGATCCCAGTAGCCGCTTAGCGTATCGGCGTACAAGCGTTGGATAATGCGGTCAACGGGCGGACGGATGCTGAACAGCGAGTAACCGACGATTGCAATCACCCCATCCGGTTTGAGCGTCCGTTTCACTTCGGCGTAGAAGGCTTCGAAGTCGAACCAGTGGATGGCCTGGGCCACGGTGATGAGGTCGAAAGTCTGATCGGGAAAAGAAGCTTGCTCCGCTTTCGCGACCTGGTAGGTGAGGTTGGG
>JACMKY010000636.1 GCA_014379925.1 Cytophagales bacterium
TTCCCACTCGACTGCCTGCTCTCCCGTCATCCGCACGAACACGACCGCCGCACCCGGCGTTTTCTCCACCAGCCGCAGTCCCTGCTCCGGTCCCAGCCCGCTCACGGCAGTGGGGAGCCAGTCGGCGGTGACGCCGTCGGGGGCCACCACGGCCACCCGGCTCCGGTCGGTCAGGTCCAGGCCGGTGCGCGGGTCGAGGATGGGCGAGTGGCGCTTGCCATCCAGTTCCAGAGGCTGCTCGTCGCCCGAGGTGGCTACCGATGCCCGGACCAGCCCGAGAGAAACGGCGCTTTCAAGTAAATAAGTGATATACCTTGCAAAAAAGAACGTGGGTTCTTGTGGCTTGAAAAGATATTGGTAAATTTCGCGAATGTCGCCAATCTCACCGACAAAACGAAAGGATGATGAAGGGCTTGGCGGCCGGTGTGCTTACCCTGCCTATCCGGAAGAACCTCGAATTTATGCCAACCGGCCCCCAACAAACGGGCCGGGAATTTGTTTCACTGTGACTTCGCCAACGATTAAACCTGTCCGTATGAAAAAGTATACCCTTCCGGCCCTGTGCGTGCTTTCGCTGCTCGGGCTGGGCGCTTGTGAGAATAAGCCCAAGCCGGTCTCCACCACCCGGGCCGAGCGGGATACGCTCTACAGCAAACTGACCGATGAAGACAAACGGCTGGCCAAGAACGCCCGCGCCGGACTGGAAGTGGCCGACGGTTTGGAAGCGACGCTGTTCGCCTCCGAGCCCATGATGGGCAACCCCACCAACATCGACGTGGACGCGCGGGGCCGCGTGTGGGTTTCGGAAGCCTACAACTACCGCACCCAGCTCAACCCCAACAATCCCGAACGCAAGGAAGGCGACCGCATCCTGATCCTGGAGGATACCGACGGCGACGGCCGCGCCGATACCAGCAAGGTCTTTTACCAGGGAACCGACATCAACGCCGCGCTGGGCGTGACGGTGCTGGGCAACAAGGTGATCGTGTGCAGCAGTCCCAACGTGTTCGTGTTCACTGACTCCGACGGCGACGACAAGCCCGACAAGAAAGAGCTCCTGTTTACGGGCCTGGAGGGCGTACAGCACGACCACGCCATCCACGCCTTCACCTTCGGACCGGACGGGAAATATTACTTCAACTTCGGCAACGCGGGCGAAAAGATCCTGGACCGGAACGGCAAACCCGTGGTGGATAAGGACGGCAAGGAAGTGAACGACAAGGGAATGCCCTACCGCCAGGGTATGGTGTTTCGCTGCAATCCCGACGGCAGCGGCTTTGAAGTGCTGGGGCACAACTTCCGCAACAACTACGAGGTGGCCGTCGATTCGTACGGCTCGCTGTGGCAGTCGGACAACGACGACGACGGCAACCAGGGCGTGCGAATCAACTACGTGATGGAATTCGGTAACTACGGCTATACCGACGAAATGACCGGCGCCGGCTGGCGGGCGCGGCGTACCAACCTGGAAAAGGAAATCCCCAAGCAACACTGGCACCTCAACGACCCTGGCACGATGCCTAACCTGCTGCAAACCGGCGCGGGCTCGCCCACGGGCATGGTCGTCTACGAAGGCCGCCTGCTTCCCGCGCAGTTTCACGACCAGATGATCCACTGCGACGCCGGCCCCAACGTCGTGCGGTCTTACCCGGTGGAGGCCGCGGGAGCGGGTTACAAAGCCAAGGTGGTCAATGTGTTGGAAGGGGCGCGCGACCAGTGGTTCCGGCCTTCCGACGTGTGCGTGGCCCCCGATGGTTCGCTGATCGTGGCCGACTGGTACGATCCGGGCGTGGGCGGTCACCAGATGGGCGACCTGGACCGGGGACGCTTGTACCGAATTGCCCCCCCCGAGACGCCCTACAAAGTGCCGGCCTTCGATCTTTCCACCCCGGAAAAGGCCACCGAAGCGCTGCAAAGTCCCAACCTTTCCGTTCGTTACCTGGCTTGGGAGAAACTGCACGGCCTGGGTAAAGCCGCCGTGCCGGCCCTGGAGAAGTTGTGGCAGTCGGAAAATCCCCGTTTCCGCGCCCGCGCCCTGTGGTTGCTGGCCAAAACGGAAGGGCAATCCAAAAAATACATTGATCAGGCCCTCCAAGACAAGAACGCCGACCTGCGCATCACGGCCCTGCGCATTGCCCGGCAAACCGAACCGGACGTGATTCCCTACGTGAAGCAACTGGTGAACGACCCCTCGGCGCAGGTGCGGCGCGAGGCGGCCATTGCCCTGCGGCACAATCCATCGGCCGAGGCCCCCGCGCTGTGGGCGGAACTGGCCGCGCAGCACGACGGCCAGGACCGCTGGTATCTCGAAGCCCTGGGCATCGGAGCCGACGGACAGTGGGATGCGTTCTTTGTCGCCTGGAAGCAAAAGGTGGGCGACGAGTGGAAAACCCCGGCGGGTCGCGACATCGTGTGGCGGGCCCGGACGAAAGAAGTCCTGCCCTTGCTGGCGCAGGAAATCACCGCGCCCACCGACAACCCCCAGACCCGGTTGCGTTACTTCCGGGCGTTTGACTTCCAATCCGATCCCTCCAAGAACGACGTGCTGCTGAGCCTGCTCGACCACAAAGATCCGCAAATCACCACGGTGGCGTTGAACCACATCGACCCGGCCAGCCTCTCGAAATCGCCGCAGTTGAAAGCCACGCTGGACCAAACCCTGGCTTCGGTGAAGGGAAAACAGGAATTTCTTGACTTGCTGCAACGCTACCAACTGCGCGGCCAGAACGAGGCCCTGCTGCAGATGGCGCTGGCCCAACCCGACAGCAGCCTGGGCATCGAATCGGCCAAATTTCTGATCAAATCCGACGGCATCCCACTGTTTAAGAAAGCCCTCAACAGCGGGGATGAGAAAACCTCCGCGGCCGCCCTGACGGCGTTAAAACGCGTGAACAATGCCCAGTCCATGGAGCTGATTCAATCGCTGGTGAACGACAAGCAGCGCGATATGGCCGTGCGCAAGGAAGCCGTGCGGGCACTTGGTTTTGGTTGGGGTGGGGAAGAAAAACTCCTGGAAGTGGTGAAGCAGGGACAAATTCCCGAGGAGCTCAAACCCACCGCCGCCGGCGTGCTGGCGGGTTCGTACCGGAGGAGCATTCGCGAGGAAGCCGCCAAATTCGTTGAAATAGCCGGCACGACCGAAGGCAAGCCGTTGCCACCCATTGGCCAATTGGTAAAGATGAAGGGATCGGCGCAACTGGGCGAGCGGGTGTTCGCGCAGAACTGCAGTTCCTGCCACCAGGTGGGCAAGCAGGGCATCAACTTCGGCCCGGCCCTCACCCAGATTGGCAGCAAGCTGGACAAGGAAGCCATTTTCGTTTCCATCATCCACCCCGACGCCGGCATCAGCTTCGGCTACGAAGGCTACGTGTTCAAGATGAAAGACGGCAGCATAGCGGCTGGGATGATCGCCAGCCAGACCGCCGACGCCATCGAGATCAAAATGCCGGGTGGCGTCATCAGTAAGTACGCCAAGTCGGACATCGTTTCCAGGAAGCCCATGGAAAACTCCCTGATGCCCGCCAACCTTCAGCAAGCCATGACCGAACAGGAGCTGGTGAACCTGGTGGAATACCTCGCCAACCTGAAAGCCCCCGCCAACAAGGCAGTAGCGCTGAAGTGAAGGATTAGTAGAATTGAAAAGGATTGGTAGGGTTTGCGGAGTTGAAATTTTGTTGGCCTTTCTTCTTTGTCCTGCCGGTCAAAGACGGAGAACTGCTCAAACGGTTCTCCGTCTTCGACCGGCAGGACTCTTTATTTGACACCCGTTGTCGGCGTAGGAACTTTCATCGGTAATTCGTAGTAGATACTCTTTCAACCCCACTAGCCCGATCAACTTTACTAACCCCCTTACCCATGAACTTAAAGAATGCCAACATTCTCCTCACCGGTGGCAGTGCCGGCATCGGCAAAGCAACCGCCGGGCTCCTGGTCGAAAGCGGGGCCAACGTTGCCATCACGGGGCGCGACCCAGCCAAGCTGGAGCAGGTCGCCCGCGAAACCGGGGCGTTCGCCATCGCCGCCGACGTGGCCAACCCGGCGGACATCGCCCGAACGTACGATCAGTTCCTGGATCGCTTCGGACGGTTGGATTGTCTGATCAACAACGCGGGTATCGGGGAGTTTCCGGCCATCGAGGAAGTGACGCTGGAGGCTTTCCAGCGGGTGTACGCGGTCAACGTGTTCGGGGCAGCGCTGATGACGCAGCGGGCGGCGGAATTGTTCAAGCAACAAAATTACGGCAACATCATCAACGTGGCTTCAACGGCGGCGTTGAAGGGATTCGCCAAGGGGACCATCTACTCTTCTTCCAAATTTGCCCTGCGCGGCATGACCGAATGCTGGCAGCAGGAATTGCGCCGCCACAACGTGCGGGTGATTCTGGTCAACCCCAGCGAAGTGACCACTGCTTTCTTCAGCGCCGACCGAACCGAACGCGCCGAGGAAGCCAAGAAGCTGCGCGGCCAGGAAATCGCCCACGTGATTAAGTCGGTGCTCGAACTTGACGACCGCGGCTTCACCCCCGAAGTGACCGTCTGGGCCACCAACCCTTTTTGAAGCGAGGCCGGGTGGAGACACCCGACGACACAGAAGAGAATGGTGATGGGTGTTTCCATCCCAGCGGGGCACCGCCACCACCCCGAACAATTCGCCGTGTCCAGTCTCTACTTCACCAATTCGTAAGCCACCACCTTGTTGCCGAAAAAGGTGGGCACCAGCAGCAGCTTCTTGCCCGGAATGTACTCGATGTCGGCGGCACCCAGCTTCTGGTCTTTCGTATCGAGGAGTTTCTCTACTTTGCCAGTCTTGTCCACCGAGGATACCTCACCGTTCCAGTTGGATACCAGGTAACTGTCGTCTCCGGCCGCCACGACTCCGTCGCCGCTGCTCACGCCCTCGGCAAACTTGATCAGCTTTTTGCTTTTGAGGTCCACTTGGTAAAAGATTCCCGCGTCCATATCGAGCATGCTCAGTCCACTGCCCGCCACCAATAATCCGTTGGGTTTTTTCAGGTCATTGCTTTCCAGCCAGATCGTCACTTTGTCGCCCTGTACCAGATATATCCGCTTCCTGGAAGAATCCGACACGTACACGTCCCCGCTGCGCGTCACGGTCACGTCGTTCAGAAAAGAGGCATCCGGCAACGCCATCCGTTGGAGGATTTTGCCCGTCCGGGTGTCAATGACCACGACGTCGGTGAGGTCGGCTACGTACAACCGGTTGTTGTACAGGCCCATTCCTTTGGGCGCGTCCAGTCCGGTCACCCACTCGAGGGTTTCGATCTTGCCGTCCAGCGACACTTTGGACAGAAATCCGTTGCCGTCTTTTTCGCCCGACTGCCCGTTGATGTTGGACACGTACAGTACGTTTTGCCGGGCGTCGAACAGCACGGATTCGGGTACCTTGAGCGTTGCCTCCGTCTCCCACTTCTTCACCAGCGAAGCCGCCGTGGCCGGCGGTTGCCCAGGCGAGGGAAAATCCGTGAACCAGCTTGGCAAAAGAACGGATAGAAAGAAAACAATCGTTTTCATGCGGGTAGGGGTTAGGTTGGTGGATGATTGCGCACCGGTATTTCGGTTGCTTTTGCTCCGACAAGATGCGGATTAAATCCTTCATTTTCAACAATACCTTACCGCGTGCGCACCGGCCCGCCCGCTACATCCGAATAAAAGCGTACCTTTGCGCCGGACTGGCGCATCTTCCGATGCGTTTTTTATTTATATACTAGATGACTTTTCAAGAACTGAATTTGATTGAACCGCTCCTTCGGGCGTTGAATACCGAAGGCTACGTGCAGCCCACGCCCATTCAGGCACAGGCCATTCCGCACGTACTGCAGGGGAAGGATTTGCTGGGATGCGCCCAGACCGGCACGGGTAAAACCGCTGCCTTCGCCCTTCCCATTCTGCAACAACTGACCAACAAACCGCGGGCTGCCAACGCCGCCCGGGGCATCCGGACGCTCATTCTCTCGCCCACCCGCGAACTGGCCATCCAGATTGACGAGAGCTTCGCCGCCTACGGCCGACACACCGGCTTGCGGCACGCCGTCGTGTTCGGGGGCGTATCGCAGCATTCCCAGGTGGAAGCCCTTCGCCGGGGAGTGGACGTGCTTACTGCCACGCCGGGTCGCTTGCTCGATCTGATGGGGCAGGGTTTCGTTACCTTGCACACGCTCGAGATCTTCGTGCTCGACGAAGCCGACCGGATGCTGGATATGGGATTCATCAACGACGTGCGAAAGGTGATTGCCAAGTTGCCTGCCCGTCGCCAGACGCTGTTCTTTTCGGCGACCATGCCCACCGAAATCCAGAAGCTGGCCGATACCATCCTAACCAATCCGGTAAAGGTGGAGGTGACGCCGGTGGCTTCCACGGTGGACAAAATTGACCAATCGGTCTATTTCGTGGAGAAAAACGACAAACGCCCCCTGCTGCAACATCTCTTGCAGGATAAGGCCGTTCGCCGGGCCTTGATTTTCACCCGCACCAAACACGGGGCCGACCGGGTGGTCAAGGAACTGGACCGGATAGGTATCCACGCGGAGGCCATCCACGGCAACAAGTCGCAGAACGCCCGGCAACGGGCCCTGAGCAACTTCAAGAGCGGCGAGACGCGCGTGCTGGTGGCAACCGACATCGCCGCGCGGGGCATTGACGTGGAAGAAATCACGCACGTAATCAACTACGAGCTTCCCAACGAACCCGAGACCTACGTGCACCGCATCGGCCGGACGGCCCGCGCGGGTGCCTAGGGCATTGCCATGTCCTTCTGCGAGTTGGAAGAACTACCTTACCTGAAATTCATTCAGAAACTCATTGCCCAGACGATTCCGGTGGTAACCGCGCATCCGTACGCATCGAGCGTGCCCATGTCGGCCCCCATACCGCCTGCCCGTCCCCAGAACCAACGTTCGTCGAACGGACAGGGCCAGCGGCGTCCTTCCCGGCAGGGCGGACAACCAACCCGTACGTTGAACACCAAGGAACCCGATCGGCAAAAACGCAACACGGGGGGGAATGGAAACCGCTGGTGAAAATCAGCGAACCCAGGCAATGACCGCAAGCTACCGTTGCCGCCCGCCGGGATAATTCGTTTTCCTTTGTCGCTAAACAAAAAGGACGCCCGGAAGGTCGTCCTTTTTGTTTGGATGACTGTTTTTACTCATTTGAAGTAGTTTGCTCAGTCAACTTTGAACCGAATGGGGAGCGTGTACTTGACGGCGACCGCCTTGCCGTTTTGCTTGCCTGGCTGCCACGCGGGCATTTGCCGGATCACGCGCAGGGCTTCCTCGTCCAGTTCCTTGCTGACGCCCTTTACCACGTTCGCCTCTCCGATCGTTCCTCCGTTTGACACCACAAAACTTACGTACACCGTTCCTTCCGTGCCCTTCTGCAACGCCACCGGAGGGTAAGCGACGCTCTTCGATAAATACTGCATCAAGCCATCCTGGCCACCCCTGAATTCCGGCATTTGCTCGACGACAGTGTACACTTGAGACTTTGCAGTGGCCTTCGTTTTTTCTGAGAAAACTATTCTACCCCGCGAAGAACCCAAAATAAATGTAGTGAGTACGTCCTTGATTTCCTGCCGGGCTGTCGGGTCGTCCACGCCGCTCACTTCCAGTTGCATCTCTTGCTGTTGGTCATCCGCTTGGTGGATGCTCATGGTGACAATCAAATCCGGATGCCGTTCTTTGTAGCGACCGAGAATTTCGTAGAATTCCTTGGGAGGAGCTTCTTGGCGTTCGTTCGCTTTTGTCCGGTCCGTGGTTTGAACCGGATCGACGCGGTCGGACTTGGTGCAGGCGTAGACGAAGACCATTCCGGTCAGGAGGGTCAGGCTAACGGCGATCTTCCAGAGGGCCGGTTTAGCGCGTTGGGATAGTTGGATCATGCGGATGCGTTGGTTGAATTTGAACTGACTGAAGGGTTGGATGAAAGAAAATTGGAACCGACTCAACAACTGGCTGGCCATCAACCGGATGTAGGCTTCCGGGTTGCCGGTGCCCACCGCGGCGCGGTCGGCCAGGTATTCGTGAATTTCCCGCAGGTCTTTCTTGAACCCGTAAACGGCCGGGTGAAACCAGAACGCGACCCTGACCAGTTCCAGCAACAGCACGTCGGCCGAATGCCACTGCCGGATGTGGGCCAACTCGTGCCGAAGCACCAGCGCCCGGCCTTCCGGCGAAAGCGATCCGTCCTCCGCCCAGAACAGCAGCCGGAAGAAGGAGAAAGTAGGCAACTGGCCACCGGTCAGCACCAGCCGGTAGGCTCCGTTGGGTTGGGAAGGCCACTGATGCGCCATTCGCACCAAGCCGATCAGTTGAACCAACAGGCGCAACAGCAAGGCGAGACTTACCGCACCGTAGCAGCCCAAGGCAAGGGATGACCAATTCCACCGGGCGGCGGCGGGAGCGACCGCCACCGGGGCGGCAATGAAGCGCCACGCGGGTACGACCGACAGGGAATCGGCGGGTACCGGCAGCCGAACGAGCGGCAGCACGAGCGACAGACCGACCGCCAGCAGGATGAACCCCCGGTTGTAGGCGAAAAAGGTTTCCCGGTGCAGCAGCAATCGGTACAGCCCGTAGAACATAGCCAGGCAAACGCCCGATTCGAGCAGGTAGGTCAACCATTCAACCTTCATCGCCTTCGTTTTTTACGCGTTTGAGCAATTCTTCCAGTTCCCGGATGTCCAGTTGGTCTTCCTTGGCAAAGAAGGAGACCAAGCCCGCAAACGATCCCCCGAAGTAGCCCTTCAGAAAATTCCTGAGGTAGAAGCGGGTGTAGGTGGTTTTGTCAACCAACGGATAGTACTCGTGGGTCTTGCCGTAGGCCACGTAGCCGACGAAGCCCTTCTTCTCCAGAATCCGCACAATCGTGGAGATGGTGTTGTAGGCCGGCTTCGGCTCCTCCATCCGGTCCAGGACATCCTTGACGAAACCCTTGTCTATCTGCCACAGAATCTGCATCACTTGTTCCTCCGCTTTGGTCAGTTCTCTCATGGGTAAGGTGGAATGGGTAAGGGAAGACAAACTTAAAACTAAGTAATTAGTTTTACAACTATAAAATTAGTTTTTTATTTAATCCGGAAAAAGGGCTGGCTCCGGCGCGGGTTCTTTTGTTGGCAACCCGTATCTTGCCAGCGTATTTACCCCGGCAAGGCACGTCCGCAATCCCCCGAATTTTATGAGAGCACCGGTGCAACCCAGTCAAATCGCGGACGAAATCATCGGTCTCTACGAACGCCACGGCGCGGACGACTACATCGGAGAGCCGGTGTCGCAGTTGGAGCACATGGGCCAGAGCGCCCAACTGGCCGAACGGGAAGGCTACGACGAAGAAGTGATCCTGGCGGCCTTTCTGCACGACATCGGGCACCTGGGCGTCCCCACTGGCGAGACGTCGCCGGACGGTTTGCCGCCCGGCAGCATGAACGGCTACGGGGTGGTGCGTCACGAAAAGGTGGGGGCCGATTACCTGCGGAAAAAGGGTTTTTCGGAGAAGATCGCCCGGCTGGTCGAAAACCACGTGCAGGCCAAACGCTACCTCACCTTCCGGCATCCCGAATATTACCGGCAACTTTCCGAAGCCAGCAAGCAGACCCTCATCCACCAGGGCGGCCCGATGACGGCCACCGAAGCCGAAGCGTTCGAGGGCGATGAACTATTCGAAGCCAGCATCCGCATGCGGCAGTGGGACGAACTGGCCAAGGAGGAAAACGTGCCGACGGTGGATTTGCGCGTTTACCACGAAAAGTGCCGGGCGCACCTGGAGAAACATTTGTGCTTCTGATTATCCACCATCATAAGCTCTAAAACGTTATAAGATAAGTTATTTCAGAAAACCGACGCAATGAAAATTTATTTATCACCAA
>JACMKY010000081.1 GCA_014379925.1 Cytophagales bacterium
GGCCCGCGTGTTCTTCCGGGGAGTGCCATTGGGCGTGTTCCTAACGATTTCGTGGGCTTCTTTCGGACAAGTCGGCCCCTACTTTTACGGCAAGCCCAACCCGTCCACCGGGGTTCCCGATCCGCCCGTGCCCGCCACGGAATACTATACTTTGGGCGCTTACGCCGGGCGTCCCACCTACCTGGACCCCGTCTCGGACCCGATCAATCCGCCTTCCAACCCCGATTTCCTGAAGCAACTGGTGGCGGCTTTGCCCGAGAAGGCGGACCGCTCCGGCAATTTGGGCCAGGGTGGCAATGCCGACGTGGTTGTTCAGAAAGACAATTCCGAGGTATTTATGGTATTTGCTACCGAAGGGGCCTTCGCCCGGAATGCCCTCGGGTATTTTATTTACAAGGGCGGCGCATCCCCTACCGACCTGAACGCCCCGAATCCGCTCGTACCGGGCAAAACCTACCTGGAATCGCGGCGCATTCTCTTTCCCAACGCTTCCCTGGCCGGCGCTTCCCCTTTCGAGTCCGGAAGCGGCGGCGGCCAACTCAAGTCGGGCGACCGCGTCAAACTGGTGGGCGACCTGCCCAACGGAAAGTTCAGCCAGGGCACCCACCTCGCTTGGTTCATCGTATCCTACGGATGGGATGGCACCCAGGTCGGCAACGGCAGCAACGTACTGTACTCCAACCCCTCGTTGAACCCCGGCCAACGCGCGCAGGCCGCGGCGTTGGATTTCACGGCTACCGAAGGCCGGACCGTCATCACCTTTGAAGACACGAAACGAACGTCTGACGGAGGGTCCGACAACGATTTCAACGATGTGATGTTCTACCTCAGCCAGGTGGAAGACGAACAGACCGTGTTTTACCCCGATTGCAACGGCAAATTCGTCCTCACGCTGGAAGCGTACACCGAATTGCCCAAGGACGCAAACGGCAAGCTCCGCTGCGAAACGCCGACGCCTCCCGTCACCAACCTGTCACTGACTGCGATTTGCTCCGACGATCCCACCCAACGGCTAGGTTGGCGCGTTACCAACCCGGATTCCAGCCCGCGCCCCTACACGTGGGTGATTACCGACGGGGTGAACAACAACGTGAAACTGGCTTCTGCCGCGTCGCTGGTGGCGGGGCCGGGCGAAACTACTTTCTACACCAACCTGGTCAGCGGAGTGAACACCGCGACGATTTCGGTAGAAGGCACGGTGCAGCCGAACGGCACCCGGATCGGGGCCAGCCTTGAATCTTGCGGGCCAACCCCGGTCGTTCCGCCCCTTGCCTGCTGCGCGGTGGCCGCCGCCGAAGTGGTTGCCTACAACCCGGGTACCGACCGGGCCGGCAAACCACTGACTGTCAGCCGCCAAGATGCCAGCCAGGCGCTCGGCGCCAGCGGCCCCGCGGGTTCGTTCGTGGCGTTGGGCTTCAGCGGAACCGCGCCCGGCACGGAAGCGAGCATTGCGTTGAAGTTTGCCAAGCCGGTCCGGGGGTACGTCAACCTCTACGAAACCACCTTCGGGTTGGCCTCCACTGATTTCGTGGAAACCGCCGACGTGTACGGCAGTCTGGACGGCACCACCTACTACCGGATCGGCACGGCCAACAACCAGGAAAAAGGCTCGGTGGATATCCACCGCACTACCCTGGAACTGAAAGGTGACTACGCCCAGATCCAGTTTCTGAAGCTGGTCGACACGACGCCCAAGGCCAGCATGCCCAACGAAGCCGACGGG
Source organism: Cytophagales bacterium (assembly GCA_014379925.1). GTDB lineage: Bacteria > Bacteroidota > Bacteroidia > Cytophagales > ES-bin-26 > ES-bin-26. Next base: position 1,724 of record JACMKY010000081.1, read on the forward strand.
TTCGACCTGGAAGCCGTTTGCGCGTCCGACTTCGCCCTCGAAACCGTCGTGCCCACGGCCGACGCCCAACCGGGCTCGGTCAAGCTCGACCAGAACCAGACCAAGGCCAGCCAGGGCCAACGCAAAGACGGTACGCCCGTCTGGGGCAGCAACCCCCACGTGAGCTCCGATTCCGGTTGTGCGGGAGCGGGCCTGTGCGACCCGGAAGGGATTGATCGCCGCAACCTCAACAGCATCCTGGCGCGCGACGATGCTTTCTTCAGCCTGGGGATCGGCGGCAGCCTGGAAATCCAATTCCAGGAGCCCGTCACCGGCTCCCTGATTGTCTACGAACGCACCGGCGACCCCAAACCAACCGACTCGAACGGTTCGATCAACTACCTGGAAAAAGCGGCCGTGTACGGAAAGGTGACGGAGTGCAACGAGTGGATACTCCTCGGCTACCTGGACAACCAGGGGCCGTCGCTCCGGGAGTCGCCGTCCAGCGGTTCCTTCGAGCACCAGACCTACAAGGGGGTATTGCCCCTGGGTGGCCGCACGATCCGCTACGTGAAGCTGGTGGACGTAACGCCGGCTTTCTCTACCTCCACGGATGGCTACGACGTTGATTTCATCGCTTCCACCGCCAATGCTTCCGGTGCTTCCGGCAGCCCGGAGGACGGGCCGGGTACGGTCAACCCGGACGTGACACCGGTTGGCCTGGTGGTCAA
>JACMKY010000637.1 GCA_014379925.1 Cytophagales bacterium
AAGTCCTGAGCTGCGTTCGCAGCGCTACTTCGTAGGGGCGTGGCCGATCTGCTGATCGTCTGCATCGACAACCTGACTGGCTTTGCCAATGCCATCGAGAGTATATTTCCCCAGGCAGAGGTGCAGTTGTGTTTGGTTCACCAAATGCGCAACTCCCTCCGCTACCTCACTAGCAAGGACCAGAAGGCCCTCTCAGCCGATCTGCAAGCTATCTACCGGGCTTCCAGCTTGGCAGTGGCCGAAACTAAGCTGGCCGAGTTTACGGCTAAGTGGGCAGAGAAGTACCCCCTGGTTGGGGAAAGTTGGCAGCGCAACTGGGCTCGCCTGAGCGCTTTCCTCAACTACCCGCCCGCGATTCGAAGAGTGATCTACACCGCACCGGCGGCCCGGCACCAACGCAGTGGAGGGCTTTCATCGGCAACTCCGACAGGTGACCAAGACCAAAGGGGTGTTCAGCAGTGAAACGGCGCTCATCAAACTGCTTTACCTGGTGCAGGAACGCAGCAGTGAGAAGTGGTCCCGGCCAATAGCCAACTGGTCGCTCACCCTCCAACAACTCAGCATCCTGTTTGGGGAGCGGGTCAAGAGCCGGCTGAAGGTTTGACTTTTTTGCCCCGACCTTTCAGGATCGGGACTAAAAAGCCAGTTGATAAAATGACCCACTTTACTGAACATATCCTGTTTACTGTCTGGCAACTCGCCTCCTGCTTGACCTATAACTTGACCCATTAATTCAAAAGCCCCTCTACACTGAGTAGAAGGGCTTTTTGTATCAATGTAGGTAGTCTGTACGGGAATCGAACCCGTGTTCCCTCCGTGAAAGGGAGATGTCCTAACCCCTAGACGAACAGACCAAAAAACCGGTTTGGGATTCTGGACGCAAAACTACGGGGAATTTCGGAATCTCCAAACCAGGCCCCGGGGAATTTCGGGTGTTTCTCGCTCATCCACGCCGGCTCGTTATCCGGATTCGGCCACCGTTTCCCCTCGCTGCGTCATTGCTTCGTCATCGAGTACTCGCTCCGCGGGGTCACTTGCGTGGCGGGTGCGAAAGGGCAAACGGCGGCGTTCCGGGCGCGAAACGGTCGGAGAACCGGTTTCCCCCGGATCGTCCCGACGTCCGTAGGCGGCCGCAATGTACGAAATGAAAATACAAAATTCGGTTGCAGTGCGGAAACTTGCTTACATTTGTATTTCATAAAAATACAAAAAAACCCCTTTTTCGCCGGGCTTGTTGACCACCCCGTCATTTAATACTTTTGTATGGAAAAAATACGTCCGTCCGAACCACCCGTTCACCGGCTTGCTGACCCGCACGCGATTCATCCGAATATGGAAAACCCGAAAGAAGACAGCTTGCACGATGCCCTGGCCGTATCGGGGATGTACGAAAACTGGTTTCTCGGCTACGCCTCGTACGTCATCCTCGAACGCGCCGTTCCGGCCGTGGAGGACGGGTTGAAACCGGTGCAACGCCGCATCCTGCACGCCATGAAGGAGATGGACGACGGGCGCTACAACAAGGTGGCCAACACCATCGGACAGACGATGCAATACCACCCGCACGGCGACGCCTCCATTGCGGAAGCGATGGTGAACATGGGTCAGAAGAATTTGCTCATCGATACCCAGGGTAACTGGGGCGACGTGCGCACGGGCGACGGGGCGGCCGCTTCGCGCTACATCGAAGCCCGCCTCTCCAAGTTTGCACTCGACGTGGTTTTCAACCCCGACACCACGCCCTGGCAGCTCTCCTACGACGGCCGCAAACGGGAGCCCGTCACCTTGCCCGTCAAGTTTCCGCTGCTGCTGGCCCACGGCGTGGAAGGCATTGCCGTGGGACTGGCCACCAAGGTAATGCCCCACAACTTCTGCGAACTGCTCGAGGCATCCATCGACGTGCTGCGCGGCAAACCCGTCAACCTGCTGCCCGACTTCCCCACGGGCGGCCTGGTGGACGCTTCCAACTACAACGAAGGCCAGAAGGGCAGCAAACTCCGCATTCGCGCCCGCATCGAGGAAATAGACAAAAAGACGCTGGTGATCCGCGACATCCCGTTTACCACCACCACCACCAGCCTGATCGATTCCATCGTCAAGGCCGGCGAATCGGGCAAGATCAAGATCAAAAAGCCCGACAAGGGGGCGCAAGCAGTGGAAGACAACACTGCCGAAGCCGTGGAAATCCTGATTCACCTCGCGCCCGGCACTTCGCCCGACACCACCATCGACGCGCTCTACGCCTTCACCGATTGCGAAGTATCGGTGTCGCCCAACGCCTGCGTGATCGTGGACGAGAAGCCGCAGTTCGTGGGCGTCAACGAGGTGCTGCGCCTGAGCACGCACAAAACCGTGTCGTTGCTCGGGCAGGAACTGGAAATCCGGAAGGCCGAACTGCTGGAGCGGATTCTGTACGCTTCCCTGGAAAAAATCTTCATCGAAAACCGGATCTACCGCAAGATCGAGGAATGCGAAACCTGGGAAGCAGTGCTCGAAACGATTGACAAGGGATTGAAACCGTTCAAGAAGCAGTTCTACCGCGTCCTCACCCCGGATGATCTGGTGCGGTTGACGGAGATCAAGATCAAGCGCATTTCCCGCTACGACGCCTTCAAGGCCGAAGAACTGATGCGGAAGCTGGAGGAAGAACGGCAGGAAACGGAAGACAACCTGGCCAACCTGACGCGCTTCGCCACCGCCTACTTCAAGGACCTGCTGAAACGGTACGGCAAGGGACGCGAGCGAAAAACGGAGATCCGCTCCTTTAACACCATCGTCGCCAGCGTGGTGGCCGCGGCCAACCAGAAACTGTACGTCAACCGGGCGGAAGGCTTCATCGGCTACGGCCTCAAGAAGGACGAACTGGTGGGTGACTGCTCCGACCTGGACGACATCATCGTGTTCCGCCGCGACGGCAAGTGCAAGGTGGTGAAGGTGGAGGAGAAAGTGTTCGTGGGCAAGGACATCATTCACGTGGGCGTGTTCAAGAAGAACGACGAGCGGATGGTCTACAACCTGGTCTACCTGGACGGGCAGTCCGGCGTTTCGATGGCGAAGCGCTTCGGGGTAACGGCCGTGACCCGCGACCGCGAGTACGACCTGACGAAGGGCAGCCCCCAGTCCAGGGTGCTCTACCTGACGGCCAATCCCAACGCCGAAGCCGAGGTGGTAAGCGTTCTGCTTATGCAAGCCAGCAAGGCCAAGGCCAGTGCGTTCGACTTCAGTTTCGCCGACCTGGAAATCAAGGGACGGAACGCCCAGGGCAACATCCTGACCAAAAATCCGGTCAAGAAGGTGACGCTCAAGTCGGAAGGAGTTTCCACCCTGGGCGGTCTCCGCGTTTGGTACGACGACCACCTGGGCCAGCTCAACACCAGTGGGCGGGGGCGGCCGCTCGGCGATTTTGACGGGGGACAGACCATCCTGGTCATCTACAAGGATGGCAACTTCGAGTTGACTTCCTACGAACTCACCAACCGCTACGAACCCAACGATATCGCCCTGATCGAGAAGTTCAATCCCGAAAAAGTGGTGTCGGCCATCCATTACGACGGCAGCCAGCGTAATTTCTTCGTGAAACGCTTCCGCATCGAAACCACCAAGGCGGACAAGAAATTTCTCTTCATCAGCGAAACCAAAGGGTCCAAGCTGGTGCTGGTCACCACTGACCCGCAGCCCCAGGTAGAAGTATCGTTCAAGAAAGACGGGGCGGCCAAGGAAGAGGGGATAACGTACGACCTGGATGTGCTCATCGACGTGAAGGGCTGGAAGGCCCTGGGCAACCGGCTCTCCAACTTCAAGGTAACGAAGGTAAAGATGCTGGCCGCCTAGCCCGGCCAGGACGTGGAAAAAGTGCTCGCACCCCCGTCCCGGAAGAGGGCGATGTTGGACCTTTTTTAAGCGGGGGAACGTCGGCGGAAAAGCGGATTGCCAGCGCGGAGAATGAATTGATCATCCGCGGCCTACCCCCGCGGCGGCGGATCGCTTGCTTTCGGGCCGGGGGATGTCCACGGTTGAACGCAGCACCCGGGTAGCCGGGCGCATCCGTAAAAATCAGCGCGCGCAACGCCTGCCCGGTGAAACCCGGACGCGTTTCTTTTTGTTGGGCAGTGAACCCGCCATCCTTGGGCTTACTTATTCATCAATCAAATAGGCGATTTCATCCCGGAAAGTAAGGTTTGTGACCACATCCTCTTTTTTCGACGGCGACGCCGGCGTACATTCGACCCGTAAATCGCTCTCGAAACGCATCATTTGTTTTTGGCTTTGAAAAAATCAGGGTTACCTTCGCTCGCGTTCCTGGTTGGCTTGCTGTTTTCCGCCCCGTCCCTCTTTGCCCAACCCAAGACCCTCACCGGCAAAGTAACGGACGCCGAGACGGGGGACGCCATTCCCTTTGCCAACGTCTATTTCAAAGGCACCACCACGGGTACGACCACTGATTTTGACGGCCGGTTCGTCCTCAAACTGGCCAACGGGATCATTCCCGGGGATTCGTTGCTGGCTTCTTCGCTCAACTACCAGGTCCGCGCCAAGGCGGTCAACCGCCAGCTGGCCAGCCAGACCATCAACTTCCAGTTGCAGTCGAGCGCGTATATCCTGCGGGAGGTCGTCATTTCCTCGGGCGAAAATCCGGCTTTTCGAATCATGCGGGAAGTAGTGCGCCAGAAAGGCCGGCACGACAAGCGTTCGCTGGAGGCCTACCACTACGAAAGCTACACGAAGGTGGAAGTGGACGTGGACAACATCTCCGACCGGTTTCGCAACAAGAAGGTGATGAAAAAGATCACCCGCGTGGTTGACAGCCTGGCCCGGATGGCCGGGGAGGACGGAAAACCCATCCTGCCCTTGTTCATATCGGAGGCCCTTTCCAACTATTACTACCGGGCCAACCCGGTCAGGAAGCGGGAAAACATCCTGAAAACCAAGATCACCGGGGTGGGCATCTCCGACGGCAGCATCGTTTCCCAGGTGATCGGCTCTTCCTTCCAGGAATACAATTTCTACGAGAACTGGCTCCGCATCCTCAACAAGGACTTTATTTCGCCCATCGCCGACGGCTGGAAGGGCAGCTACGAGTACTTCCTGGCCGACAGCCTTTACGTCGGGAATTTTTTCTGTTACCGGATTGAGGTCGAGCCCAAACGACAGCAAGACCTGGCCTTTACCGGCACCATCTGGATCGACCGCCAGTCGTACGCCCTCGTGCAGATCGACGTGACCATCGGCAAGGAAGCCAACCTCAATTTCATCGAAAAGATCAAGCTTCAGCAGGAGTTGGAACCGGCCGTGGATAGCACGAGCACGGGGCTACCCGGGCCGCGTCCGTCTGCCGCAGGATCGCCCACGGCCTGGCTGCCTTCTAAAACCCGGGTGCTGATCGACATTTCCGAGGTAACCAACAATTCGGCGGGCATGCTGGCCAAGTTTTACACTTCCAACCAGCATTTCGTGGTCAACCAGCCCCAGGAATCCAGCTTCTACGACGTACCCCTGGAAGTGGCCGAAGATTCGCGCCAGCAGGAGGACGGCTTCTGGGACGAGCACCGCCACGCCCCCCTTACCGACGACGAGAAAAAGGTCTTCGTCATGATCGACTCCATCAAGAACGTGCCGGTGGTGAAGACCTACGTGGAAATTGCCAACATTCTCGTCAACGGCTACAAAACCTTCGGCAAAATAGACGTGGGTCCCTACAGCGTTGCCTACGCCAACAACAACATCGAGGGAAACCGCTTTCGCCTGGGTTTCCGCACCAACGACCAGTTCAGCCGGAAATGGGTGTTGAAAGCCTACGGCGCTTACGGAACCCGGGACCGGATTTTCAAATACGGTGCCGGCGTCGATTACCTGGCTTCCCGGAAAGCCTGGACGGTGATGGGCCTGCGCAGCACCTACGACCTGGAACGCCTGGGGGCCACCACCGAGGAGATCGGCAACAACACCCTGGTGCTGGCGGCAACCAAGTTCGGCGCGTTCCGGCGGGCTTACTTCCAGGAGGAAAACGTGGCGTACGTGCAACGGGAAATCAAGAAGGGCTTCAACCAGAACGTCCGCTTCCGCACCTTTACTTTCCGACCCCAATACCCGATCGGTCAATTTGCGTATTACAAGGATTCGGAACTGGGCATCGATTCCCCCATCGCCGATCGGTACCGCAGTTCGGAACTTACGTTTGAGACGCGGCTGGCCAAGGACGAACGCTATATTCAGGCGGGCAACGAGCGGATCAGTTTGGGAGCCGACAAGTGGCCGATCCTGGTGCTGCGGTACACGTTGGGAATGAAAGGCGTGTTGAACAGCGATTTCCGCTACGATAAATTCTCGGTCGACCTCTTCCACAGCGTCCGACTGGGGGCGCTGGGCCGGACGAACTACATCCTGCGCGGCGGGTACATCCCTTCTACCCTGCCCTACCCCATGCTGCGCATTCACCTGGGCAACCAGTCGGCTTTCTACTACGTCACCTCGTTCAACCTGATGAATTACTACGAATTCATCAGCGATCAGTACGCCTCCCTGCACGTAACCCACCGCTTCGAGGGGTTGCTTTTCAACCGCATTCCGCTGGTGAAGAAATGGAAACTGCGTTTCCTGGCCACGGCCGACGTGCTCTACGGCAGCCTGCGCCCGGATAACATCAGCCTCATTCCCAGCGAATACCAGGGATTGCCCGTGGATCGTCCCTCGGCGTTGGGCAAGGTCCCTTACGCGGAGGTGGGCTACGGCGTGGATAACATCTTTCGGTTCATCCGGGTGGACTTTCTGCACCGCCTCACCTACCGCAACCGTCCCGAAGCCCAGAATTTCGGCGTCAAGGTATCGGCTTCTTTCAGTTTGTAAGGCCCGCTATTTTTTCAGTTTCCCGTCCGCGTCGGTGGCAATGCCCTCGTCGGCTTTCTTTTCCACCCGGATTTCCGTCATCGCGTCGGGATGGATGTATCCGTGCCCGATGGCGTGGGCGGCCGCTTCCACCGTGTCCTTCACCAGCAGCATTTGCACGCCCGTGCCCTGAAGGGCCTGGTCGAGCGCGTGCACCTGCTCGCGGCGGAGTTCGGTGGTCACCTCCCGGATGTAAATGGTTCGAATCCGGCCGGGAAAATCCTCCACCACCTTCCGGTAGATTTCCGGATCGTGTTGTCCGCTGTCGCCGATGAGCAGGAAAGGCAGGGAAGGGTAGGCGATCAGGATGGCCTCGATCTGGGCCATCTTGTGGCTCTGGTGGCTGGAACGAAAAAGGTTTTCCCGGTCAAACCCGATGTCGCGCAGCAGGAGCGGACCTTCGGGAATGCCATTCACCGCGCAGAATTCCACCAGGAAATCGTACAGATTCCAGGAACTGCTCGAGACGTAGAAAAGGGGATTGCCGTCCGCGCCGGTATTGCCGCGCTGCAACGCCCGGTAAAAAGCCGCTACCCCCTCGAAGGGCAGGCGGGTGCGGGCGTTGCGGAGCAGGGTGAGACGAAGCATCCGGAACTTGCTGGTGGCACTGCTTTGCAGTACCGTATCGTCGACGTCGGAGATGATGCCGAACTGACTGGTGAGCGGCGGAATCAGTACCTGCCCCCGGGCTTTCACCACCCCTTGCCCCGGCACCACTTCGTCGAGCAGTTCCAGGTCAATCTCGTACCAGACCCGATCGGGGAGAAGCGGGCTGGTGGGTTGGAAGCGGACCTCAAAATACCCTTCGCCGTCGGTGGTCACCACCTGCTCGAGTTCCCCGAGGCGGGCTCGCACGCGCACCCCCGGAATTTCGTCGGTTTCGAAGCGCTTGTACATTTCCCGCAGGTTCTGCCAGACCGTAGCTTGCTGGGTGGCGGGCTTCAGGCCCTTGTCCTCCAGCACCCGGCCTTTCAGGTACCAACCGCGCTCGCTGCCAAAACCCCGGTAGGGTACAATCTGCACCGGGCCAATCCGCCCCAGGCGTCGGGCAAGCCGATGCTTCAGCCGGTCCAGCCGATCTTCCGCGTTGCTGGCAAGTCCCATCCAGCGTTTCCACTTAGCCATTCGTTTTCCGATTGTCGGAGAAATATACGCGCGGCGTTCGTCTAATCCAAGCGGGGACAGTGGACAGTGAATAGTGGACAATGGTCATAGTTCGACTTCGCTCACTATGACCATTGTCCACTATCCACTATCAAGTTCCTCTGCTCACCGGCCTTTCA
>JACMKY010000638.1 GCA_014379925.1 Cytophagales bacterium
CCCGATCTGAACATCCAGGGCTTCGATCTGGGCGCCACGCCTTCTACCCGCCGTTACGGCGTCAACCTGTCGGTCACTTTCTAAAATATTCAACTGATCTTTCATGAAACCAATCCATAAACTCGCGTACTCGTGGCTGATGACTGTTTTCCTGACTGTGGCTTCCAGCTGCACGCTCACGGAACTCGACATCAACGAAGACCCCAACAACCCGGCGGAAGTTTCGCCGAATTTGCTGCTCACCTCCGTTCAACTCGACGCCGTCCGTTTTCTGGAAGGCAATGCCCCAGCAGGAAGTTCCCTGGATGCCCTGAACCAAGACGTCCACGGTTTTGTGGGAATTTTGTCCAGCAACGATTCGTACAACCTGAACAACAACTCGTACAACCGAAGCTGGAATTACTTTTACTCCGGCCCCGCCAAAGATCTCGACGGCTTGATCAATACCGCTGAAAAGTCGGGTAACCAACCCCTGTACCTGGGCGTTGGGCAGGTAATGAAAGCCTACTTGTTCGGGATAATGGTGGATCTGTTCGGCGATATTCCCTATTCGGAGGCCCTGGACGGGGACCAAGCGAGCGAGAACATCAATGCCAAGTTCGAGGACGACCAGGTCATCTATGAAGACCTCATCAAGCTTTGTGACGAGGCCGTGGTCAATCTTGGTAAAACCTCGGTAACTCCCCTGTCGGGAGATCTGATTTACAACGGCTCGGTGGCCAATTGGAAAACGCTGGCCAATACGGTAAAACTGCGCCTACTAATCAATTCCCGGCGGGCAAGACCCACGGCCGCCGCTGAGATTCAGGCCATTGTGGCCGGGGGCGACTACGTCAAAACCGCCAACCAGGATTTCCTGTTCCGGTACAACCGGCTCGCCACCCCGGAGGGCCGCCATCTCTGGTACCAGAGCGCGTACGCAGCGGCCGAAAATACCTTCACATATTACCTGCACCAGTACATCTACGAGATGCTGCGCGACGACGATCCGCGGACGCCGTTCTACTTCAAGCGGCAGGCTTCCGTGATCCTGAACCCGGACGACCCTACGGACCGGTCCACCATTCCGTGTTCTCAGACCCAGGGGTGCAAATACGGGTATTGGGTGCTGAATCCTTTTATCTGGAAAACCCTGTACACCGATAAAGGCAAAATCCCAACGAGGGCGGATTCGGCGTACATTGCCGGGTTTTTCGGCCGCGATCGGGGAGACATTTCCGGGGTTCCGCAGGACGTGAACGCCCGGACGGCCCCGGGTACGTATCCGGCCGGTGGCCAGTACGACGTGACCAGATCCAGTGTAACGGGTAACGTAAACACGCGGGGTGCCGGCGATGGCATTACGCCCCTGATCACTTCGTGGATGGTAAAGTTTTACCTGATCGAAGCCAACCTGACACTGGGGGTAACGCTGCCCGCCGGCCAAACACCCCAGAGCTTGTTTGAAGCGGCGATGCGCGAGCAGATGAAAAGAGTGGAAGAGGTTGGCCTGCGATCCGACCCCAGCAACGCCAAGGCCATGGACGCCGCGGTCATTACGAAGTACGTGGCTTCGTACCTCGCCCGGTACGAGGCAGCCCCCAGCAACGAAGCCAAGCTGAACCTGGTGTTGAAACAAGCCTGGTTCAGCAACCTGGGCAACGGGTTTGAGGTGTGGAATGCCTTCCGCCGGACGGGCTACCCCAGCGACATCCAGGCCCCGATTGCCCGCTACCGGCAATTTCCGCTCCGGTTACCATATTCCGCCCAGGAGCTTTCGCTTAACCAGAGTGCGCCGGCGAATCCCGCCGTCTTCGATGGCAACGAGGGAATTTTCTGGGATGTGCTGAAATTCAAGTTCCAATAACTTAACCCCACGGAAAAAAATATGAAAAATATAAAATACCTGGCCGCCTGCGCATTGGCGTTTACGTTGGCGTTGGTTTCGTGCGAGGACGAAACGTTGAGTCCCTACCTGGAGCCGGAAGCCGGTGCCCACGCGTTTGGTGAGCTGGAAAAGGACGGCAAATTTGACGAGTCAGACATACCGGGTTCGTCGGTGGACGTGGCGTTGCGGTGGGTTTCGGTGGATAAAAAAGTGAAAATCGACAAGATTGAATTGTACGTAAATTTCCTGGAAGAATACGTCGACAAGGACGGGAATCCGGCCGTGGCCGTACACGGTGGCAAGACGGGCGTGCTGCTGCCGACTTCCCTGAGCGGGTTGGAGAACCGAACCCCGGGAAATGTGAACATCACGGCAGCCCAAGTCTATCAGTTGTTCAAGGATGCCAAGTTCAAGTACGACGGCGCCACCGAAGTAGCCGTTTTCGGCAATCCAACCAACCCCCGGCCGACGAACGCCCAATTCTTGCCGGGTGATAGCTTTTCCCTCACCTGGCGGCTTTACTCTGCCGATGGAAAAGTATACAAAAGCTGGAGCCCCAGTGTTTGTACCGAGTTGAGGGGAGCCAACTGTTCCGTGGATTGGTTCGTAGAATAAACCTTTTGAACGTAGCCATCCGGGTTGGTTCAACCGGGCGGCACTCCGCAAAAAAGCACCCCGCGGTGGGGTGCTTTTTTTGTTGGATGGCGTTCGTCACTGCACTCCGCTGGGCGGCACCCCGCGGAAGTAAAAAGTGATTTTCCTACATTACGGGTTGCTAAACACGCTTCTTCCTGATGGCTACTCTTCGATTGGTGCTGGTTTTCACGCTGCTGGGTTGCTGGTTTTCCGGTTGGGCGCAGCGGAAGGCAATCACCTTTTACGACCACATCGAGCCCATTGTCCATACCCACTGCACGCCCTGCCACCAGCCGGGCAAGGCCGGGCCGTTCAGCCTCATCACCTACGCCGACGTGGCCAAGCGGGCGAAGTTCGTCGGCAAGGTGACGCAAAGCCGCTACATGCCGCCCTGGCAGGCCGACCGGGCGTTTCGTTCCTTCGCCAACGAAAGGGGATTAAGCGAGACCGAAATTGAGACCATCCAACAATGGATCGGCGGTGGAATGGCGGAGGGCAGGCCGCGCCGGCAGCCGGCCCCGGTGGCAGTGGGTCCCAATCCGCCGCGCCCGCCGGACCTGTCGCTGACGATGAGGAGCGCCTACGCCATTCCCGGGGACAACTCCGAACAGTTCCGCTTTTTCAACGTCCCGACCAACCTGCCGAAAGACACCTACGTGGCAGCGATCGAGTTCGTGCCGGGCAACCACCAGCGGGTACACCACAGCCGCGTGATGGCCGACACCACCAACGAAATCCGGGCGATGGACGGCCTGTCGGAGGCTGACCCGAACGTCCGCCAGTTCCAGACCAAGCCCCTGGCGGACGAATTTCTCTACGGCTGGGTGCCGGGCAACTTTCCCGTCTTCTTTCCGCCGGGCACGGCCAAGAAACTCTACGCCAACACCGACCTGATCCTCAACATTCACTACGCCCCCTCGGCCCTCGCCCAAACCGACCAATCCACGGTAAACCTCTACTTCGCCAAGGGTCCGGTGGAACGGGAAGTCCGGACGCTGACGCTGACGGAAAACCACGTTTCCAACCAGCCGTTTTACTTGCCAGCCAACACCCGGCCCACTTTCTACATGAGCTCCGGCGTGTTGCCCGAGGCGATTTCCCTGATTTCCATCATGCCGCACATGCACACGCTCGGCCAGCGTTTCAAGGCGTTCGCCATCGTGCCCGGTGGGGACGTGGTGAACCTGATCAAGATTGACCGGTGGGACTTTCGCTGGCAGACCACCTACCAGTTCCAATCATTGGTGCAGTTGCCCAAAGGAGCGGTGATTCTGGCGGAAGCTACCTACGACAACACCGCCGACAACCCGGAAAACCCGAGCCGCCCGCCCCGCGACGTGACCTACGGCTGGAACACGACCGATGAGATGATGAACCTGGTGATGTACTACGTAACCTACCAAGCCGGCGACGAAAAAGTGGAACTGGGACCCAAGGCCACTTCCCGGCGGTAGCGGCGGGGTTGGCGGTGGGTTGAGCAGTCGTGAGTCGTGAGTCGTAAGTAGCGAAAATCTTTACCAGTCAACCAATTAAGAAAGCGGGAGGTGCTAATTGTTTCCAGTTACGTGCTTAATATTTTGATTGTCAATTCGGACGAACGAGTGAATATATTCTTTATAATCCTTGACAATGGCCTCGTGCAGCGTAAAGATGTTCATAAAATACAGGTCGAGTTGTAAAACAACGGTAATGGCTCGTTCCTAAAGGGTATTGGCCGACGAGGTGGTGTTGACCATCTCCGGCCGTTTCTTCTCGTTGAATCCCTGCCGCACCATTTTGCCCCACTTCCCCTTGTTGCCAAACAACCCGAAGTTGCCCTGGATGGCCCAGAAAACCGTCAGGGGGTGGTAGAAGAAGGGTTCCAACAGCGCGGTGCCCAGCAGTTTGAGGATGTCGGAGCGGTGGGGATACTGGCGGTAGGTGAGCTCTTCGTAGACGATGGCGGAAACCGAGATCATGATGGTGAAGCAGTAGAGCGTATAGAGCAGCTTAAAGAAGACTTCCCAGTTAACGTACCCCAGGGCGGCCATGAACAGGAAGAAAATCACGCCCAAAAACTCCACGATGGGGCCCAGAAACTCGAAGATGAACCAGAACGGGTGACTCAGCAGGCCCAGCAGGCCGTACCGCGGGTTGAAGAACAGCTTGCGGTGGATCCACAGCGTTTCCGCCGTTCCGCGGGTCCAGCGGTTGCGCTGCCGGCCGAGGTTGCTGACGGTGGCCGGGGCTTCCGTCCAGCACAACGGATCGGGAATGTAGACCACCCGGTACTTCCGGCCCTGCTCGTGCATATAGCGCCGCATGCGCACCACCAGCTCCATGTCTTCGCCCACCACCCCGTTGAGGTAGCCTCCGCAGGCGATGGCCACCTTCCGGTCGAACATGCCCAGGGCACCGGAAATGATCAGCAACCCGTTCAGGCGGCTCCAGGCCATGCGACTCATCAAAAACGTGCGCAGGTATTCCATCACTTGCACGGCGGCCAGGAATTGGTCGGGCACGCGGGGCTTTACCAGGCGACCGTCTTCCACCTCGCAGGAGTTGACGATCCGCACCACCCCGCCCGTGGCAATAACTTGTTCTCTCTCTTCCAAAAACGGCTTCACCATCTTGAGCAGCGCACTCTGCTCAACGATGCAATCGGCGTCGATGCACACGATGAGGTCTTTCTGGGAAACGTTGATGCCCGCGTTGAGGGCGTCGGCCTTGCCCCCGTTGTGCTTGTCGACGACCACCAGTTTGTGGTAGCTCTTGTTGGTCGAACGGTACACGGCCTTCACCGGTGTTTTCAGCGGGACGTATTCGTGGACCGCGAAATTCACCTTCACCAGGTCGTAGGTGGCGATGAGCGTCGCCAGGGAATCATCCTTGCTGCCGTCGTTGACCAGGATCACCTCGAAGTCGTTGTAGTAGATCGACATGAACGAGCGCACACTTTGCACAATGCTTTTGCCTTCGTTGTAAGCCGGCACGATCAGCGAAACCTTGGGGGCCAACGGGGAAGAAAGGATGTGGCTGTAGTCGACGAAACTGTTCTTCTTTTTGTAAAAAATCAGTTCGCGCGCGGAAAAAAATCCCAACAGCAGGTAAACCACCACGAAGCTCAACGCGAAGTAGAAGATTCCGTAGTTGAACACATCGTTGAGAATCCTGAAAACGCTTTCCATTTCGGTGGGGAGTTGGTGGGGTTGGTAGGGTTGCAGGTTACAGGTTGCAGGTTACAGGTTACAGGTTGCAGGTTGCAGGTTACAG
>JACMKY010000639.1 GCA_014379925.1 Cytophagales bacterium
GAATCCAGCGGAGATTTGACTCACTGAAATAACCCGTTCATTCTTTATAACCCTTATATTATGCAGCTTACCATCAAAGCCAGGTTGATTACCGCTTTCTCGTTGCTGATTGCTTCAGCCGGAATTATTTTTTACCTGGGCAACGGCAACGCCAACGTGCTCAACAACTGGATCACCGTCATCATCAAAACGCACACGAACCGCATCAAGCTGGCGGGCAAGGTGGCCGAGGATGTTCAGTTCATCACCAAAAATGAAAAAAACCTGATTCTCACCACCAAACCGGAATTGTTGCAGGAACTGGTCAAGGAAGGGGATGAACGGCTGGGTGAGATGGACCAGCGCCTGGACCAGTTAAAATCCCTCACCGATGAACAGAGCCGGGAAGACCTGGATGATTTCGTTGCCAAATGGCAGGACTACCTGAAGGTTTACGGCCGAATCAAGACGCTGGCCGTGGCCATCAATACCGATTCCAGCAACGCGGCCGCCTTTGTGATCTCGATGAGCATTGCCAATACCACCGCCAACGAGGCCATCGCCTTGATGAACCGGCTGGTGAAAAAGAACGAGGCTGAATTGGCTAAGATTGATGCCGACACCAATCAGCTCTTTGCCGACGGACAACGCAACATGATTTACCTGCTCGTTGTCAGCGTAAGCGTGTCGCTGGCCTTGTCGATCTGGATTATCGTTTCCATTGCCGGGTCGATCAGTACGGCCAAAGAAGCCATTAAAGCGATCTCGGAGGGCAACCTCGCCATTCACATCAAGGAGGCGAGCAAGGATGAGCTGGGTGAACTGATTGAGTATTTGCGAAACATGACTGCCAAACTAAAGGAGGTGCTGTCATTCGTGAGTTCCGCGGCTGATAACATGGCCGTTGCCAGCGAACAGATCTCATCAGGTGCGTCGGAGCAGGCGGCTTCCGCCGAGCAGGTTTCCGCCTCGATGGAAGAGATGGCGGCCAACATCCAGCAGAACACCGACAACGCCCAGCAGACCGAAAAGATCGCCCTCAAAGCCTCCGAAGACATCCGCGAAGGCAGTCAGGCCGTCAACCAGACGATGCAGTCCATGAAGCAGATTGCCAATAAGATCTCCGTCATCGGGGAGATTGCCCGCCAGACCAACCTGCTGGCCCTGAACGCGGCCGTGGAAGCGGCCCGGGCCGGTGAGCACGGCAAGGGTTTTGCCGTGGTGGCCGCCGAGGTGCGCAAACTGGCCGAACGCAGCCAGGCGGCGGCCACCGAAATCGATTCGCTTTCCAAAAGCAGCGTGGAGGTGGCCGAGAAGTCGGGCAAGGTGCTGGAGCTGATTGTGCCCGACATTCAGAAAACGGCGCGGTTGGTGCAGGAGATTGCCGCTTCCAGCATGGAGCAGAACGCGGGTGCCGAGCAGGTCAACGGCGCCGTGCAGCAGTTGAGCCGGGTCATCCAGTCCAATGCGGCCACCTCCGAAGAGATGGCCGCCAGCGCCGAAGAACTGGCCAGCCAGGCCGACCAGCTGCGCGATGCCACCGCGTTTTTCAAAATCGACCACGGCACCGGACGTACCGCCAGTGCCTATTCGAAGAAAAAAGCCCCCTCACCCGTCCGGGCGGCTTACCCGGTGAAGAGAAGCACGGTCAAACCACAGTCCAACGGCGTGGCACTGGACCTGAGCAACGGACCCGGTGATGCCTCCGATGCCGATTACGAGCAGTTTTAAGCCGTCACGTGAATCAAGTGAAAACAGAAGCGGGAAAATGGCGGGGTACTTGCTTTCAAGCCTTGATTTGCGTTACACTTTAACCGGACGACCGTGAAAACAACCGAGCACTGCCGTGCCAACATGAGCACGCAGGATTTCAGTCGCTTGAGCCAGTTCATTTATGTCCAATACGGCATCAAAATGAGTCCGCTGAAAAAAACGATGCTCGAGGGTCGTTTGCAGAAGCGGCTGAGCGTCCTCAATTTGGCTTCCTACCGGCACTACTGCGATTATCTGTTCAGCGCCGAAGGCCAGGCCCGCGAACTGATTCCACTCATCAATACGGTCACGACCAACAAAACGGATTTTTTCCGGGAGGCGACCCACTTCGATTTCCTGACCAACCACGTCTTGCCGGAGTTCGATTCCGCAGCGCGTACCAACGGAAATCCGCTGCGGGTTTGGAGCGCCGGTTGTTCCACGGGTGAGGAGCCCTATACCCTGGCGATGGTGATGAACGAGTTCGCCGCCACCCGGTCCCCTTCCCTTTCCTACCTGATTACCGGTACCGACCTGTCGACCCGGGTACTTCAGCACGCCGCAAACGCCGTGTACGCCGAAGAGCGCACGGCGGCTATTCCGCTCATCCTGAAGAGAAAGTATTTCCTGCGCAGCAAAGACGCCGACCAGCAAACGGTCCGGATTGTGCCGGAACTGCGGCGGCGGGTAACTTTCCAGTCGCTCAACTTCATGGATCATCACTACGAAGTACCGGGCAGCTTCGACGTGGTGTTTTGCCGGAATGTGCTGATTTATTTCGATCGCCCCACGCAGGAAAAAGTAATCAACCGGCTGTGTGCCAAACTAAAGCCGGGCGGCTATTTCTTTCTCGGGCATTCCGAGTCGGTTACGGATATGCAAGTGCCGATCCAGCAAATCCGGCCCACCATTTTCCGAAAAGTATAGCCCGAACAACGAGTAGATCAGTCGTAAGTCAGTGAATCAACAATCGGAACAATCAACTCTTTACCAATTAATTGTTTGTTGTTCAACATTTTGCATTACCTACGAATACATAAGTGCCAACCGACGACTGACCAGCTTACGACTTATATGGCTTACCCGACTTACGACTTATGAAAAGCATTACCGACGAAGAATTGGTGGCGGCGATCGAGCAGCGGTTGAAAGACAAGCAGCAGGCGCTGGGGGAATCCGAAGATCTGCTCCGGCAGTTGAAACGGGCGAACCAGCAGTTGGAAGCCGCCGAAAAGTTGAAAACCCGGTTTCTATCCAACATCCGGAACCAGATCAACGATCCTTTTGGGGCCATCTTGTGCCTGTCGGAAAATATGATGCAGCTTGATAGCAGCCAGTTTGACCACGTACTCGCCATCGCTTCGCTGATTCACCGGGAGGCTTTCAAGCTCCACTTCCAGTTGCAAAACATTTTTACCGCCGCCGACCTGGAAGCGGGTGAAGTAACGCTGGCGCCCACGCAAATCGACGTAGCCAGCCTGATCCAACACGTACTGGCTACCTTCAGACCCGCCATTCTCGAGAAATCGCTGCGGGTCAAAGCGCACGGAGAACCCACCAGCGGTCCGGTTACGGAAAACCAGCCGTTGTTCAGAACGGACGCCGGCAAGTTGAAACTCATCCTGTCCAACCTGCTGGCCAACGCCATTGGCTTCAGTGAGCCAGGAGAAACCCTCGAAATAGCGTGGTCGCTCCGGGAGGCGCTTTTGCAGATCCGGGTGTCGGACCACGGATCGGGCATCGAAGAAAAACACCTGGAAGACATTTTCAACCGTTTTACCCAGCTCAATGCCACCCCTACCCGCCTGCACGGCGGGCACGGCTTGGGCTTGTCGGTCGTGCAGGCCTTGCTCGAGACGATGGGGGGCGGCATTGTCGTGCAGAGTGTGCCCCGGCAGGGAAGCGTTTTTGTCGTCAACATCCCCGAGCTGGCTCCTCTCGACGGGGAAGAAAACTTTTCGGACGGCAGCACCTTGTTTTTCGACGTTACTGACCGACCGTATGATCAACGCTGATTCTTCCCGGTCCACGCCACATCCTTACCCGGTTCATTACCTGTATCCGGGTACGATTTTCGCGCACCGCACTCCCCATCAAGTCAATACGGTGCTGGGCACCTGCGTGGCCGTCTGCCTGTGGGATTCCGTGCTCCGGTTCGGGGGAATCAACCATTACCTGCTTCCGTACTGGAACGGGCAGGGTCTTGCCTCCCCCAAGTACGGCAACATCGCCATTCCCCGGTTGATGAAAAAAATGATCGACCTGGGCAGCCATGCCGGCGACATCCGCGCGAAGCTCTTCGGCGGGAAAGAAAACGAAGAAAATGAAAAGGGGGTATTTAGAATCGGCAGCCGAAACGTGGAGATCGCCGAGGATTTGCTCCGGGATTGGGAAATTCCCGTCCTCAGTTCCAGCGTGGGCGGACCAAAGGGCCGCAAGATCCTCTTCCACACCGATACGGGCGAGGTGTTTCTAAAGTACCTCGCCGGGTAGACCAAGCCACTGCATGACCAGTAAAATCAAGGTACTCATTGTCGATGATTCTGCCGTAATGCGGCAAGCCTTGTCACAGCTGCTCGGGGCCGATCCGATGATTGAGGTAGTGGGAACGGCCGCCGATCCCTACGTGGCGGCCAACCGGATTCGCCAGGTAGTGCCCGACGTGATCACGCTGGACGTGGAGATGCCCCGCATGGATGGCCTGACCTTTCTGCGCAAACTCATGGCCCAGCATCCCATTCCGGTGGTGATCATCTCCAGCCTAACGGCCGCCGGGACCGAGTCGGCGATCAAGGCCCTGGAATACGGAGCCGTCGATATCTTCACCAAACCATCCCTGGGCGACACGCGCCAGTTTGTGCAAGAGGCGGGCGCCATGCTTTGTGAGGCCATCAAAGGGGCGGCCCAGGCCCGGCTGCGTCGGCGGCCGGGGGCCGCACC
>JACMKY010000640.1 GCA_014379925.1 Cytophagales bacterium
GAGTAACCCCAAGCCACTTCAATCAGCTGGAAGGGAGCAAGGCCGCGTTCGGCTTTTCTCCCTTCGTTGTTTTACCTTCGCGGGGTCGGCAATCCGGCCGCGGACGCGCAGTCCGAACCGCAACTTAATTTCTATGACATTCAAACGGCCCGCTCAGGAGACGGCGATGGGGAAGCTGCTCGGTGCGCTTCCCCGCGCGGGGGAGGTGGTGTGGATTGGTTTGCGTCCGGCGCGACGGGCGCCGATGCGGGTGGTGAGCGAAGCGGAGGCGCGCCCCGGGGAGGGTTTGGTGGGGGATCGGTTTTCCGGTACGCCCGACAGCATCCGCCAGGTTACCCTCATCCAGGCCGAACACCTGCCCGCCGTTGCTTCCCTGGCGGGCCTGCCCGAGGTGGACCCGGCGCTGTTGCGGCGCAACCTGGTAATCAAGGGCATCAACCTGCTGGCCTTGAAAGAACAACGGTTTTGGGTGGGAGAGGCCCTGCTGGAAACGACGGGCCTTTGCCATCCCTGCTCGCGGATGGAAGAGGCCCTGGGCGAAGGCGGCTACAACGCCGTGCGCGGCCACGGCGGCATTACCGCCCGCGTGTTGCGGGGCGGCCCCATCCGTCTGGGAGACGCCGTGTCGGTGGAGAAGGAAGGAATGCCGAACCGCGCGGTTTGACATTCAACTTTTTTTACTTGCCGCTGGTGCTGCTGCTGGCCACGGCGTTTTCCTTGGCAATAACGCGAATGGTGTTTACCAACCGATCCAAATCCTTGAGGACCGTGTAGACGTGGGGCGTGACGCGCACGCCGTTAATGTTTTCCCAAACGATGCCCACCGTATGAATCCGGGCCTTGGTGAACAGGGCGCTTTGAATCTGGGCGGGGGTCATGCCCTTGATGAGAAAGGTAGCGATCGCGCCCGAAAACTCCGGCTTCAGCGAAGTCTGGGAAGTGACTCCGGGAATGTCCAGCGCCTTTTCCAGCCAGTAGTTCTTGAGGTAATGCAGCCGTTTCTGCTTACGTTCGCTGCCGATGGACTGGTGAAAGTTGACCGCGTGCCCGATCGCCATCTCGGTGGGAAAGGAACGGGTACCCAGCGTCTCGAACTTGCGGATGTCGCCGCTTTGCGGATCGGCCCCGGCGAAAATCGGCCATACCTCCTTGATCTTCTCCTTCCGGATGTAGAGCATACCCGTGCCGAACGGGGCCGACAGCCATTTGTGGAGGCTGGTGCCGAAGTAGTCGCCCTCCAGGTCGGGAACCTTGTAGTCCACGTGGGCGAAGGAATGCGCGCCGTCAATCAGCACGTGGACGCCGGGGTTGCGCTTCCGGGCCGCCCGGCCAATGAGCGCGGCGGGCATGATCTGTCCCGACCAGTTGACCAGGTGGGTGATCATGACCACCTTGGTTTGGCTGGTGAAAGCCTCCTCGTACTTCCGCACGATCGCCTGGTTGTCCTCGATGGGCAGGTCCAGGTTGATGAACCGAAGCACGATGCCCTCCCGCTTTTCGCGCTGCTTCCAGGCGTTGATCATGTTGGGGTAATCCTGCTTGGTCAGCACCACCTCGTCGCCCTTCTGGAGGTTCAAGCCGTAAATGACCGTCTCCAGCGACTCGGTGGCGTTGCGGTTGATGGCTACCTCCTCGGGCGAGCACCCCGCCAGGTCGGCCAGTTTGATCCGCAGCGACTCCCGGCCTTCGTCGAGACTGCGCCACATGTAGTAAGTGGGGCCTTCGTTGCTCAGGCGGTTGTAGCGGTCGAGCGCGTCCTGCACGAGGATGGGCTGGGGACTCACGCCGCCGTTGTTGAGGTTGATGATGTTGGGCGAAACCGAGTAGGCTTTCTGCACCCACCCCCAGTAATCCTCGTTGGCCGTCACGTCTTCGTCGGGCCAGCGCGGAGCCGTCGGGAGGGGCGGATCGGCCAAGGCGTCAATACCGGGGACGACGGACAGCAGGCCCGCCAGGCCGCCGGCTTTTCGGACGAAATTTCTTCGGGAAAGATTTTCCATGGGTAAGTACGTTAGGGGGAAAAAATCCAATGGGCGGCGCTTCGCTGCCCGCAACGGTGGGCGATATCCTGCTGCCCGCAACGGTGGACGGCCCTCCGTAAACGGCCTTGAAAGTAAGTGATGCTTTTGCCAACTGCAAGAAAAACGAAGAAAATAAGGGGTGTTTCCGAAAAAAACCACTTTTTTGCGGTTGGCTAGCCCGCTGCTTTCCCCGTTATTTATTGCGGACGCCGGTTTCACCGATGGCTCCCGGATTAAAATCTTTTTTCGGCAACCAATTGGAATCCATTCGCGTTTCCGTATTTTAGTACCGCATTCCCCCAAGCTCCTGACCTCATCCCCTAAAACCGCACTGCCATGCGAAGGACACTGTTTACCCTGGGCTGTCTGCTGGTTTGGCTCGTCAGTTCGGCCCAGTACCGAACCTTCAAGGATGCGGCACCGATGGGCGACTGCATTCGCCTTACCCTCGACGAGCCGTACAGCGAAGGCATCGCCTACAACACCGCCCGGCTCGACCTGAACAATACCCTCGACATCGAGTTCGAGATTTACCTGGGCAACAAGGACGACCTGGGCGCCGACGGCATTACCTTCGTGATGCACAACGACCCGCGCGGTTTTGAGGCGTCGGGCTCTTATGGCGAGGGAATGGGATACGGCAACATGGGCCGGGGTGGCAGCTGGATTGCCCCTTCCGTGGCGGTGGAATTCGACACCTACCAGAACTACAACCAGAACGACCCCTCCTACGACCACGTGGCCCTGTTGGTCAACGGGGTGAACCTGCACCCCGGCCAGTGGAAGGAAGAAGCGAAAGGCTTGAACCTGGAAGACGATCAACTGCACAATTTCCGCCTCCGCTGGAACCCGACCGACCAAAGCATCCGCGTGAACCTGGACGGCCGCACGGTATACCAAGGCAAAAAGGACCTGATCAACGCCGTTTTCGGCGGCAATACCAAAGTGATCTGGGGGTTCACGGCCTCCACGGGTCGGAAGTACAACCTTCAGTATTTTTGCCTCAAGCGCCTGGCCGTCAAACCCGTTGCACCCCGGCCCCTCGTGGCCGAGAAGCGGGGGGCAACTCCCAAGATCGGAGCGGAGCGAATCGCCGTACTGCCGAAGACCGCCCCTCCCGAAAAAACAATCCCGAAAATTGCCGCCGTAGAAAAACCCTTACTCCCCACCCGCGCGCAGGAAGCCACCACCAATACCGCCGTCCGGAAGCGGGGCGCTTCCCAGCACTGAGGCCGCATCCAGCCAGCAACCCCCAATTCCTCTACCCAAGCGCACAAAACGGGTTGTCGCGTTTTTCCTCCCCAATGGTGGTATTGGGGCCGTGACCAGGGTGCACCGTCACGTCATCGCCCAACGGAAATAGCTTCGTGTGAATGCTGCGGATAAGCACGTCGTGGTTGCCGCCGGGCAAGTCGGTGCGCCCGATGCTCCGCCTGAACAGCA
>JACMKY010000641.1 GCA_014379925.1 Cytophagales bacterium
GGCCGTTGTCGTCGAAAATGCCGTTGGCCGAAGGCAACGTACCCCGGGTGAGGGTGAGCGTCCGGCGTACGGTCAGGTTGGAGGCGGCCTTGAGCGTACCGGTGGCCTTGTTCATGGTGAGGTTGTTGAATCCTTCTTCTCCCCCGTCGTCCACCTTCACCGATCCGGCGACGGTCAGCGTCTGTTCGGCGTCGCCGTTGAAGACGGTGGTCTGGACGCCGGTGGCGGTGCGGGTGCCGGTGAAGTAAGTAGCCCCGTTGGCCACGGTGAAATCCCCGCCCACGACCACGTCGTGCCCGTTGGCCCGCAGCACGCCCGATTTCAGGTGCAGGTGGCTGAGAACGGTCAGGGGCTGGGTGGGACGGGTGGTAATGCCGGTTTCCTTGCCGCAGCAGGGCAGGATTCCGGTCAGGATCACCGATTTGTCGCCACTGAGGCGTTCGATGTGGAGGTTGGGGAGCGGGGCGGAACTGGCGAAGTAGTAATCGCGGTCCTCGTTGTTGGGGGAAGCCCCCACGTTGGTTGCCGCCGTGACGAACACGTTGACCGTGCCGCCGGTAACCTGAACGTTGCTGGGGCTGGAGTTGATTTCGATGACCTTGGCTGGCTTGGCGGTGACCACGTCGAACACGTTGATGACGCCGCCCGACATGTTGAACACGGTGGCGTCCTGGTCGATGTTGAAGGTACCCAGGCCGTCGGCGTAGCCGATCCGGTGTTCGCGTTGGGTGCTGAAACTCACCCCGGGCACGTTGCCGGTGGATTTCAGGCTGGCGATGCTGTTGATGGCGGGCGTGGGTGCGGCTGCGGTGCCGAACGTCGAGAAACGGCCCCGCAGCCGCAGGATGCCCCCCGACATGTCGAAAGCCGCCCGCGATCCGCCTTCCAGGGACGAGTGCAGTTGCGTGGCGTCTACGTAACCCCCGTTCATCAGGAAGTTGCCCGCGCCGCCCCGGATGTTCCAGAACACGAACCCGCCGGAACCGCGGGCGGAGCAGTAGCCGCTGTTGATCTGGTAAGTGCCGTACACGGAAAGGGCCGACGCGTTGCCGATCCAGGGAACACCCGGTTTGCTGAAACTTGCCGTTACCCCGTAAGCCTGACGAACCTCATCGGCGTAATCCGCGGTGCCCAACACAATGACGTTTTCGCCGTCGATCAGCAGGCCACCGCTGGCGGGAATGGCAAAATCGGAGTTGAAACCCGTGGTGGGGGCGGGCACTTCCATGTTTACCTTGTAGGGATAAGCGTCCACGCTGCCCTCGCTCAGCGAAGGAATCACCACCTGCCCGGTGAGGCGCAAGGTACCGTTCTTGATCCACAGCGCCTTCCGCATAATCGGGTTGGGGTTGTTGGCCGGTCCGTCGCCCCCCAGCGTATTGGGTCCCCACAAGCGGAAGTTGGCGTACGCGCTGGCGGCAACGGTGAGGCGGTGGGTGGCGTCGTTGCCTTTGTCCACCACCAGGTTGTAGAAATCGGTGGTGCCGCGGCAGGTTAGGGTGTTGTCGGCCGCGCCCTGAAAAAACACCGAAGCCGCCCCCGTGGTGTCGGTCGTTCCTCCGTTCGAGCCCGACAGTTCGTCGAATACGATGGCATTCAGGTTGTGAAGTTTCACGATTCCATCGTTGGTAAAATCGCCGCCGACGTACACCCGGTGGAAGATCCGGTGGTAGGAACCGGCCGCGGTGGGAAAGGTACCGGCGCTGGTCCGGTTGGATTCGTTGCTGATGGAGAAGGGCCCGCCCAGGTTTTCTGCCACTTTGGGATATTGGGAAAACAGGCCCGAAGAATGGCGGGTCGTGCAGTTATCGTGCGGAGGACCGAAGCCGATGCAAGCGGTATTATCCACTTTTACGCCGGCAAACTCCTGGTAGGTAAGGTGGCTGGTGTTGGTGTTGGCGGTGCCCACGCGGATGGCGCCGGCGGCGGCCACCGTTACGTTTTTCTGGATGGTAACCACCACGCGGTTGTCGCAGAGTGGCGTCCCGTTGTCGCCGATGCGGAAAATGCCGCGTTTTACCGTCAGGTTACCGGATATCATCAGGGACCGGTTTTCGGAGGCCCCGCACGTTCCGGCGAAACTCGCCACTGCGCCCGGATTGCCCAGGTTGATGGTCAGGTGGTGGTAGGTGCGGCGGGGCAGCGGGTTATTTGTCGCAAACCGGTATTCCACCGTTCCGCCGTTGGCGCCGAAAAACGGATTGGTCACCTCGGAATCCGACACCGGCAGGCCGTTCGCGCCTTCGCATTGCAGCGTACCTTGTCCGGTTAAGGTGTATTGCCCGGTCGCACCGGTGAATGCCCGGTCGCGCAGGTCCAGGGTGCCGCCGTCTTCGATGGTGATGGGGTGGCCGGCGCTGACGTCGCTGGCCAGCGTGACCGTCCGCCCGCTCAGGATCACCACCGCGTCGCCGTTGCCGGGCACCGCCGGGTTCTCCGATACGGTACCCGACGAGTTGGTGGTCCAGGTGCCGGCCGCGTTCCAGGCCCCCGAGGTGTAGGCGTAGTAGGTGGTTTGGGCGTTGGCCGCCGATCCCAAAGTCAGGACGCACGCACCAACCAAGAGCCAAAGAGCCGTTTTGTGGGTAAAAATATTCATGCGAGCGGGTTTTGATTATTGCCGAAAAAGACGGTTACCAATTTCATGTACTATTATTTAAATATTTGCATAATATTTAAATGACCAGACCTATATACCTTCCGGGCGAGTCTAGTAACCCCCGGACGGTCCGGATGCGTCAACCGCGTTGAAGGAGGGGTGTTTTCGGTTGGAGTCGGATTCCGGCCCGCCCGATTCAATGACCAATGGTCAATGATCAATCACCGTCCTTTGCCTTCGTTCAGAATGACCGTCTATGAAATATTGATGATCGATCATGGATAATTAACCATTGACTATTGACCATTGATCCTCGACAGCACCCAACTTAGTCGTCCGCCTTCCGTTAGAAAGGCAACCTTATATTCTGGTGCTTTGGAAAGTTTTTGGAAGAATGCGGATTGCAAGCGCGGCGGCGCCGGGTAACCGATGCCAACCGCTCCCGGCCAACGGTGACGTTTAGGATCTTCCTAAAAAGCTCATTTTAACCGTTTACCAACCCATAAACTCACCCCGCCGTGTTCCTGGTCTTTTTTTGCGCACCGCCCATGGTGGGCATCCTGCTGGGTCTGCTGGTAGTGCTCGTGGTCGCGGGAGTGGTCTTCGTGGCCGGCAACCGGGACCACCTGGCGCCGGAGCGGCTGAACGTGAAGGAAATCACCCCCGATTCATTGAAGGCGCCGGTCAGCATCCGCCTGCGCCATGGACTTCCCGTCGCCTTGCGCATCGACAGTTTTCCGTACCGGATGAAGGTGGAGGGCGAGCCGTTGGCCCAGGGATCGCAGCGGGAGCCGGGTGAAGTCAAGGCCCGCGCGGAGGGA
>JACMKY010000642.1 GCA_014379925.1 Cytophagales bacterium
ACAGTCCCTCCAGGATGTCGCAATTGTAGAACAGCAGGTCGATGAGGGTGCGCTTTTCGCGGCGGCTGAACGATTTGTCGGCCAGTTTTCTTTCCAACAGCGCGTTCATTTCCAGGCGCATCTCCATCACTTCACTCAGCAAGGGCTTGATTTCGTTTTGGATACGTCGGCGGATTTCGCCCAACCGCACTTCCCTCTCCTGGGCTTCCTTTTTCAGCTTTTCAATGCCGCCCAGCAGGCGGGCAAATTCTTTTCTCAGCTTTTCGAGCGGGGTTTCGATGCGTTTGGGTCGCCCCGGCTTCCTGACAAGTGACTTTTCTTCGGGTTGATGCTTGGCCACGGTTCGGTTGGATTGCAAGGTTCAAAGGTAGGCAAAAATTGATTTAATGCTCCGCAAAGAGGGGCAAGGGGCGGGTTCGAATCCGGCCGTTCCCTCGTAGCTTTGCTTTCCGCCACCACTCCCCTCCGCGCCCTTGGAAGCCCCGCGACTGCTGTTCATCACCCCGCCGCTCACCCAGATCAACACCCCCTACCCGGCCACGGCCTACCTGAAGGGTTTCCTCGGCGGCCGGGGCTTCGACGTTCACCAGGCCGATTTGGGCATTGAGTTGGTACTGAAGTTGTTTTCGCGGGAAGGGCTGCAGCGGGTGTTCGCGGCCGTTCGTTCCTCCGTCTTCGTACGCGAAGAAGGGGTAAGAAGGTTGTTGCGCCTGGAAAAAGACTACCTCCGCACCATCGGGTCAACCATCCGTTTCCTGCAAGGAACTGACAGCACGCTGGCCAACGCCATCGCCTACGGCAGTTACCTGCCCGAAGGGGCCCGGTTCGACGCCCTGGAAGAAATGGACTGGGCCTTTGGCAGCCTGGGCATCACCGACCGCGCCCGCTTTCTGGCCACGCGCTACCTCGAAGACCTGAGTGATCTGGTCCGACACACGGTTTGCCCGCACTTCGAACTGGGCCGCTACGCCGAACGGCTGGCAATGTCAGCCACCTCGTTTGCGCCCTTGGAAGAAGCGCTCAACCAACCCGCCAACCTGGTAGACCAGATGCTGGAGGAAGTGACCGAGCAGAAAATCCGGCAGTTTCAACCCGACGTGGTGGGCTTCACGGTGCCGTTTCCGGGCAACGTCTACGGCGCGCTGCGCTGCGCCCGCTACCTCAAGCAACACCACCCGCGCGTCCGCACGGTGATGGGCGGCGGCTATCCCAACACCGAACTCCGCGACCTCCGCGAACCCGCCCTTTTCCGGTACGTGGATTTCGTGATCCTCGACGACGGGGAAAGCCCGCTGCTGCGCCTGCTCGAATACCTGCGGGGACAACGCCCCGCCGACACGCTGCACCGCACGTTCGCGCTGGAAAACGGCGAGGTGACGTACCACAACGGCTTCCGCGACCGCGACATTGCCCAGACCGAAGTAGGTGCCCCCGACTATTCCGACCTGCCGCTGCCCCAGTACCTGTCGGTGATGGAGGTGGCCAATCCGATGCACCGGCTCTGGAGCGACGGGCGCTGGAACAAGCTCACGGTGGCGCACGGCTGCTACTGGATGAAATGCTCGTTTTGTGACGTGACCCTCGACTACATCGGCCGCTACGAAACCGCCCCGGCCACGCTGCTGGTCGACCGCATCGAGCGGGTGATCGCCCAGACCGGGCAAACGGGCTTCCACTTCGTCGACGAGGCGGCCCCTCCCCTCGCCCTCCGCGACCTGGCCCTCGAACTGCTCCGGCGAAACGTGTCCATCACCTGGTGGACCAACATCCGCTTCGAGAAAACCTTCGGCGACGACTTGTGCCGCCTGCTGGCCGCTTCGGGTTGCATCGCCGTATCGGGCGGACTGGAAGTGGCCTCCGATCGCCTGCTCAAGCGGATGGAAAAGGGCGTGACGGTGGAGCAGGTGGCGCGGGTGGCCCACGCCTTCACGCGGGCGGGCATCATGGTCCACGCCTACCTGATGTACGGCTTTCCCACGCAAACCGCCCAGGAAACCATCGACTCGCTGGAAGTGGTGCGCCAGTTGTTCGAAAACGGCGTGATCCAGTCCGGCTACTGGCACCGCTTCGCGATGACGGCGCACAGCCCGGTGGGCCGCAACCCGGCCAAGTACGGCGTGGTAGCCACCGGACCGGAAAAGGGCACCTTCGCCTGGAACGACCTGCAGCACGACGACCCCACGGGATGCGACCACGAACGGTACGGTCCCGGCCTGGCCAAAGCCCTCTACAACTACATGCACGGCGTGTTGCTGGAAGCGCCCCTGCCCACTTGGTTTGAGGAGCCGCGGGGTACGTCGGACGCCCGCTTCGCCGTGCCGCGCACCACCCATCCGAAGAATTTGGTCGTCCGCTTCCTCACCGCGCCGGGCAAGCCGGACGCCGGGCGTCCCAACGGCCGCGTGGTGTGGCTGGGCAACGCGCCGGAGCTGGAGTTTGCGGACGGCCGGAAAGGCCGGATGGCCACGTTGCGCTTCTGCGAAAAAACCGAAGACATCGAAGTAAAAGTGCCGCCGGCACTGGGGCAGTGGCTTTTCGACGTCTTCCCCCGCTGGCTGCCGGAGGCGGAAGAGGGCCTGCTGCTGAAGGAACTGGAGGCGGCTTTTCCGGCCGGAGCCGGAGTTACCTTCGCGGATTTCCTGCAAGGCGGGGCGTGGAAGCGGTTGCGGGAAAAGGGCTTGGTGCTGGTGTAGCGGAGTTTTCTTGTTTTTGACTTATGCACATCTCCCATCTGCTTATTGAAAATTACAAGTCGC
>JACMKY010000643.1 GCA_014379925.1 Cytophagales bacterium
GCAACCTTGTCGTCTTTGAGCACCCGCAGGCCGAAGGCTTTGATGCGTCCATCGGTGGAGTAGCCGCTGATCACGTCCACTTTGCCCCGGTACACCGCTTCGTACATCAGGTTCTGGTCAATCAGCAAGGGCGTAATCCGCAAGCCATATTTCTTTACCAGGCCGGGATAGCCATCCGCCCGCCCGATGAACTCGTGCGCGAATCCGGCCAGCAGCTTGGTCTGGTTGGCTTTCGGAAGCCAGTAAAAAGCCGACAGCGGGGGCAAGAGGAGCAGAAAAAATCCGGCGGCCTGAACCACCCTTTTTCCTTTCAGCTTCTGTACCCTAGCCAGTAGGACGTCGAAAAGCACGGCTAGCCCGGCGGCGGGAATGGCCCCGGCCAGAATCATGGGGGTGTTGTTGAGCGCGATGCCTCCGAAGATGAATTCACCCAACCCCCCGGCCGCCACGTAGGCCGCCAGCGTGGCCACGCCCACGTTGATGACCGTCGCCGTGCGGATGCCGGCGAAGATGACGGGCATGGCCAGGGGGAGCTCCACCTGGCGCAACACCTGGAAATCGGTCAGGCCCATTCCCCGCGCGGCCTCGGTCAACGAAGGGCTTACTCCCTCGATTCCTACGTAGGTGTTGCGCACGATGGGCAAAAGGGCGTAGAGGAAGAGCGCAAAAATGGCCGGTACCACCCCGATTCCCAACAGAGGAATCAAAAACCCCAGCAGGGCGATGCTGGGAATGGTTTGCAATACGCCCGCGATGCCCAACACCGGAGCGGCCAGCTTCTTGTACCGGGTAATGCCCACGCCCAGGGGCAGGCCGATGAGCAGCGCCCCCAGCAGCGACAGGAACGTGAGCCCGACGTGCGTAAGGATTTGCTCGGTTAACTTGCCGGATTGCTGCCGGAGGAAGTCGAAAAATTCGCTCAAATGAGAATCGTTTGGAGATTGGTTTGAGGAGTACGTTGCGCGGCCAGCGCTACGTTTGGTTCTCTTGGATTTTCCGTTGCAAGGCCAAAAGCATTTCCCCGAAATTCGCGTGTCGAACTTCGCCGCTTACCTCGAAAAACAGGTCATCACCACCGGAAAGTTGTCCCAGCGCATCCGACAGGTTCGTTGCGGAGGCAACCAGCGGGGCACCCGGATTAGCGGTTTCGTCGGAAGACAGGTAAGGGGCGAGGTCGTGCAGGGTGAGGGAACGCAACTGAAGCGTAAAGCGCTGATCGGCCAGGAAATCGGCTACGAACCGGTTGGACGGACGCAACAACAACTCAGTCGGGGTGCCGATTTGCTGCACGCGGCCCTGGTCCATCAGCCCAATGCGATCGCCCAGTTCAAAGGCTTCCTGCACGTCGTGCGTGACCAGAACGATGGTTTTGCGCCGGAGCGCTTCCAGGTTTTTGAATTCCCGCCGGATGCCCAGCCTCGTTACCGGGTCCAGGGCACCCAGGGGCTCGTCCATCAGCACAATGGGCGGGTCGGCCGCCAGGGCCCGTGCCAATCCTACCCGCTGCCGCTGTCCGCCACTCAACTGGTCGGGATACTGGTCGAGGCAGGATTCGGGCAGCCGGAGCATCGCCAGCAACTCCCGGGTCCGCTGGCCGGTGGTTGCGGCGTCCCAACGGAGCAACCTGGGTACGACGGCGATGTTTTCGGCCACGGTGTAGTGCGGAAACAGGCCCGTATCCTGGATCACGTAGCCGATTTCCCGCCGCAGTTCGTGGGGTTTTCGACGGAGGATGCTTTGTCCATTGATTTGGATGTCGCCGGTGGTCGGCTCGATGAGGCGGTTGATCATGCGGAGGGTGGTGGTCTTACCGCTCCCGCTCGTGCCCAGCAACACCAGCGTCTCTCCCTCCCCCACCACCAAGGACACGTCGTCTACAACCGCATTCGGCCCGAATCGCTTGGTCAGGTGACGGAGGGAAATCACGCGGTAGAATTTGAGTGGCGAATTACACAGTTCAAAACCAAACTCGTCCCTTCTTTCTACTCCACTTTCACGCCTTTCCAGAAGGCCACGTGGTCCTTGATCTGTTTGGCGGCCTCTTTCGGTTCGGGGTAAAACCACGCCGCGTCCGGATTGGTTTTACCGTCTACCTGCACCGTGTAGTACGAAGCCAGGCCCTTCCAGGGACACGTGGTGTGGGCAGTGCTCGCCTGGAAAAATTCCCGGTTGATGGCTTGTTTGGGAAAGTAGTGATTGCCCTCTACCACCACCGTGTTGTCGCTTTCAGCCAAGACCTGGCCGTTCCAAATTGCTTTCATAATGATGAATGATGAATGATGAATACTTTTTTCATTAGAGTTGTACGGGTTTGGTATTCAGCAAGTTGATACCAGGAAACTTTAAATTTAATGGTGATGACTGGTTAATTTTCAGCTAAAAAAAAGTGTAGTGTGCGGTAAATCAATATCGAACAAGTCTATTAATCATTCA
>JACMKY010000082.1 GCA_014379925.1 Cytophagales bacterium
ACCCCAGTCTTTCGCCTCGTAGGTTGTGTTGTAGCGCGCGGCGATCGCGGGCGAGACGTAGTGGTTGTGCTTGACGCGCTCTAGCTGCTCGATGGTCTCGTCGCCGGCAACTACGCTGGCGAGGAAAACACCACGCAAGCCGGATTGACCAAAGCCATGTTTGCCGCCACTTACAGCGATGCCACCGTTGCCGAGGCCTTTGACGAGGCCCTGACCAAGGAGCAGGTAATGGCACTCGTGGGCGGCTTCGTCGTCGTGTAAGCGAAACGGGGGCTGCGTAGAAAAAGGTTGTACCAACGGGCCGTTGACTGGCCAGTGGTACAACCTTTTTGGTTGCTTGCCAAACGATTTTTGTTCAACACCAAACCCCACTTCTATGATAACCAACACTGTATTTTCGTTCATCGGGTCGCTGGGCGGCTCGGAAATGCTGCTCATCTTCCTGGCCTTGCTGCTGCTGTTCGGAGCCAAGAAGATTCCCGAGCTGGCCCGCGGGCTCGGCAAGGGCATCCGTGACTTCAAAGAAGCCAGCAAGGAAGTGCAAAGCGAACTGACCAATCCCACCGGCCAGGAGCCAAACCGACCGTAGCGCCTCCGGTCAGATCAGCGCGAGTCAATCGCATCGGGAAAGGGACTGCCGTGGGCGGTCCCTTTTTTGTTGAAGTACGGCGAATGAATGTACGGCTGAAGCGCGGGCCGAACGGATTTTCCGTTAGTTTTGTGCGGCGGTCCGCGCAGCGTCAACTGCCACCGCACCGGGTCTTCGCTTATGGTAGGAATCATTATGGGCAGCCTGTCCGACCGGCCGGTGATGGCCGAGGCGGCGGCGGTGTTGACCGAACTGGGCGTATCTTACGAGATGGACATCGTGTCGGCCCACCGCACACCCCTGAAAATGGTGGAGTACGCCCGGACGGCCCGCTCGCGGGGCTTGAAAGTGATCATTGCCGGGGCGGGCGGGGCGGCTCACCTGCCGGGCATGGTGGCCTCTCTCACGACGTTGCCCGTCATCGGCGTGCCCGTGAAGTCGAGCAATTCAGTGGATGGGTGGGATTCCATCTTGTCCATCCTGCAAATGCCGGGCGGCGTTCCCGTGGCAACGGTGGCCCTGGACGGGGCCAAGAACGCCGGCATCCTGGCCGCCCAGATCCTGGGCACTTTCGACGAAGGCGTGGCGGCCCGGTTGCAGCGTTACAAGGAGCAACTGGAAGAAAAAGTGGCGGAGTCCGCCCGAAGCCTCAACCAGGCGGGGTAACCGTTCAACCGACGGGCGACGGGCGCGGAATCGGGTACGATCCGTTCCTCGTTGGGCTTTCATCCCGGCAGCGGACAATATCCGGCGACAAAAAGCGTATACACCTAAAACCTACCTATTTACCCGCAAAGCAGTATGACAGAACCGGAAAAAAAGAAATCCCGCGCCGGGAACCGTTCCCGGCAAGAAATTAATTTCCCGCTTCTCCTGCTGGGTGGGTTGCTCGCCATCGTGGTTTCGCTCATCTACGTCGGATACGACTACCTGAGCGACGACGCCACCGGCACCCCGTTGGCCGCCAACCACGCGTCCCTGCCCGAACCGGACGAAGATGCCGAACCGGAAGCTTCCGTCGCCGAAGCCACGCTGACCAGCGCAAAAGGATCGGCCGGAAAGCGCAACGAGACGGGGGACAAACCCAAACCGACGCCCAAAGCCAAAAAGCCGGCTCCGGCCGAACTGGAATTGCCCGAAGCAACCGAGCCGGAAGAAACCCGGGCGGCGGGAGCATCCACCCGAAGCGTGTCCGTCAGCGAAAACACGGCTTCCCGCAACATCCTTACGCACCGGGTGAGGGCAGGCGAAACGTTCAGCGCCATTGCCCGGCGTTACCACCTATCGAAGTCAGTGCTGAAGTCGCTCAACCCCCACATTCGCAATGAGGCAGACGTAAAAGCCGGCGTAACCCGACTAAGGATCAAGATCCGGGCAATCCACACCGTGGGACCGGGCGACGTACTGAGCCGGGTGGCGGCCAAGTACGGTGTGGACAAGGAACTGATCATGGCTGCCAACGGCAAAACCCGCGACTACGCCAAACGGGGCGAGAAACTAATTATTCCGGTGGAGTGAAATGGTCCTGCTTCGGGACGGGAGAAAAACAAGGGTGATTGGTTGGTTGTGAACAAGAAAAGTTCGGCGTGGTGCATCCGCGGCGGGCAGTGCGCTCACTGGATTCTTACGGGATGGAAGTCATTGATTTGGTAAGTAAATCCGATTTTTTTACCTCCTACGATTTTTATCACGCGTCGCAGGGTGGCTATATTGACGAAAACCGTGTCGGTGCCGGATGATTTCTGGTAATTAAAATAGTTGAAACTGCGCTCAATCATTTTTCCGGGAATGACCAACTGATTCCCTTTGTAATTTTCTTCGTACAGAAATTCGCCGTCCACGCGATTGTCGTAACCAGCCGCCGAGAGATCATTCAGCAGGGGAAAATCGGTGGAGTCGGCCTGGATAACGATGGGCGGGATCGGTTTGGGCCCTGGCTGCCCCGCGTCTTGGTCGGGACAACAGCCGCTTAGCAGAATCAAGCCAACTAGCCACAATGCCCAGGCCCTTCTTTTTCATCCGCGCGTCGGCTGCCGCTACGGATTGTTCATTAGAAGCAACTACGCCATCCCAGCGGCCCAGGGCAGCGAAGATATGAGCAGGCATGTGCAGGGCGTGGGAGGCGTAGAGAGCTGCTTTGGAATAGCGTTCGGCCGCTGCCAGGGTCAGGTGAGCCTGTTGGAGATCATCGTAGGAATGGATCAGGTGCGACGCTGATAACAAAGTCGCTGTTTCGCCCTCACGTTCATTGACTTGTTAGACGCGGCGTAGCGGGAAACCACGCACCGCAAACAATCGAATTATCTTTGCGCGGGGCGCAAAGCCGTTCATTGTTTTTAACATTTCCATCGGTTTTTTCAAAGAAGCGTTTGACGGCTGAGGTGACGTGGGGCGAAACTGCCAGCAACAACGTAAAATTTAACGAGCGACGTTCATACAAAGCTGCTGTTTCACCCTCACGTCCATTGAATTGTTCGGCGTGTCTTGACAAACACGCTGAAGCGTGAATTAAGCACTTAAAAACTTTAGTTTTTGGGAATTACAGATGAGAACCAATCTATTATTTCGCAAATGTGGTTATCATTCCGTCGGGCGACAATTTGCGGATGGAATGATTGTTCATATCCGCGATGAATAAATTTCCCTTGCTGTCAAAGGCGATGCCTTTCGGAAAATTGAACAAAGCCGTTAAAGCCTTACCGTCTTTATTGCCTTCCTGCGCTCTGCCGGCGATGTTTTGCGAACAGGGATCAATGATATTGTTGCCCGCCAGCGTTG
>JACMKY010000644.1 GCA_014379925.1 Cytophagales bacterium
AAATAGAAAAAGCTGACTCTGTTCAATGGATATCGGCTAAACACGGACAAGGGATAGAAACATTGAAAAAACGGATAGTATCCAGTGTGCAAATCCAACCATCGGCATCCGGTAATACCATCGTTACCAACGTTCGCCATTACGAACAACTGCGCCTGACCCACGAAGCACTTCAGCGGGCTTCCGATAAAATAGCGAGCAACATGACCAGCGACTGGCTGGCGCTGGATATCCGGGATGCACTCAATCAACTGGGCGAAATCACGGGAGAAATAACCACCAACGATCTGTTGGCAGTTATCTTTTCCAAATTCTGTATTGGGAAATAATTACTAATGAGTATTGTTACGGTAATGTTGCATTATGTTAATCTGTAATGTTTGCCAGGTACGCGCCCAGTGATGGTACATCATTAGGGTCATTCCTCAGTGAGGGCCAGGGCGGGTCGGGCTTCTTTAATTGGGTCGCGTTTTCCAGCCGTGAACCCCGATTGCCGAAAACGGTCCGCCGTTTTTCCTTTTACTTCCGGCAACGGAAGCACAACACATCCCGGTAAATCGGGTGTATCTACAAAAAGGTACAAAAATCGTCATGACTTGGCTGTAGCTATACAATTGCAAACCCGATTGCGTACAACCGATTATGAGAGGCTTACCATGGGCGAAGTTCACTTCAAATCATACACTTAGCTCAACTTCGGTATCAGCGTAATCACTCAATCAGCGTAATCAGCGGTCCTAGACGGCGTTCGGATCGGGGTGCACCCAGGGTTGGCGATACGGACGCTGCAGCAGACCGTTGGCCTCCGGATCACCCGTGATTTGACGCTTTTGGGGATCGTACACCACCGGACGCCCCGTTTTCAGGGAGATGTTGGCCAGGATGCAGCTGGCCGTGGAGATGTGCCCCTCCCCGATGTCGGCCACCGGACGGCCGCCCTGGTCGATGGCCGCCAGGAAATCGAGCATGTGCAAGCGGGTCGCCGGCGCGGCGTTCAGTTCAATTTTCGGCTGGGTGGGTTCGGTGAGGTCTTCGGGATACTTCTCTTTTTCGTAAACCACATCTTTGTGAATCTTGTCGCCTTTGCCCTGCGGAACGAAATCGTACTGCATGGTCGAGGCAATCAGGGTGCCTTTTTCCCCGTAAAGGGTGAAAGACCAGGGATAGTCCGGGTTGGCGGGCGTACCCCAGGACCGGTGCTGCCAGACGCAATTGAGGTCTTCGTATTCAAACAGGGCGGTCTGGGTGTCGGGGATGTTGGACTTGCCCTCCTTCTGGACGTAGATGCCGCCCGTGGAACTGATCCGTTTTGGCCAGCCCAGTTTCAACATCCAACGAACCGTGTCGAACATGTGGATGCACATGTCACCCATGATGCCGTTTCCGTATTCCGAGAAGGTACGCCACCAGCGCACGTGCGGCAATCCGTCGTAGGGACGCAGCGGGGCGGGTCCGGTCCACAGGTCGTAATCCAGAAAATCCGGTACGGCTTCCAGGGGCGGGTTGCCGTTGTTGCGCATGTGGAAGTAGCAGCACATCTCCACGTGGGAGACTTTACCCAGCAGGCCCGCGTCCACCACGTTCCGCTTGGCATCGATGAGGTGAGGGGTGCTTTTGCGTTGGGTACCCACCTGCACCACCCGGTTGTACTTGCGGGCGGCGGCCACCATCGCTTCCCCTTCCATCACGTCGACACTGATGGGCTTCTGCACGTAGACGTGGGCCCCGGCTTTGACGGCATCGATGGTTTGCAGGGCGTGCCAATGGTCCGGGGTTCCGATGAGCACGATATCCAGTTGGTTTTCGGCCAGCATTTTCCGGTAGTCCCGGTAGAGCCGGGGCGTCTGGGCGGCACTCCGCTGGGCGGCACCCCGCTGGGCGGATTTCTGCCGCCCGCTCACCAGGGTGGCCGCTTCGGTCAGCATTTTTTGGTCCACGTCGCAGAGCGCCACCACGTTGACGGGAGCCACCTGCATCAAGCGCAGCAAATCGCTTTTGCCGTACCAACCCGTCCCGATCAAGGCCACCCGGGGGGGTTTGACCGGATTGATGAGGTCGAGCCCCCGGGCACCGAACGTGGTAAGGGCCAGTGAGGCCGAGGCGCCCCGCAGGAAACGACGACGGTTGATGTTGAAATTATCCATGTTCGTGGTTAGTTGTTGATTGTTGGTTGACCACCGTCGATGGACCATCGACCAGGGATCAAAGGCCCCAATATACCACCAATCCGGTAAATGCCAAACCCGGTCTCAACCAGGATTGGGGGGATGAAAAGATGGCCGGGATTTTCCGTGACGGTAAACGCCGAAACGCCAAACGGGTAAATTATTCCCTATCTTTCCCCGCGATACCCTTTTTTAGCTATTTTCGTACCCAACGCC
The DNA here is from genome assembly GCA_014379925.1 of Cytophagales bacterium. GTDB lineage: Bacteria > Bacteroidota > Bacteroidia > Cytophagales > ES-bin-26 > ES-bin-26. The sequence continues at coordinate 2,382 of JACMKY010000644.1, forward strand.
AAGTAGTTGATCATTGGCAATTGATCGTTGATAATTGATTCATCCAACCCCTAACCACTCCCTCAATGTCCGAATTCGCAACGCTCACCGTAGCGGGAAAAACGCATCAGCTGCCCGTCATCGAGGGCTCCGAACAAGAGAAAGCCATTGACATCAGTGACTTGCGCGACCAGACCGGCTACGTGACCCTGGACCGGGGCTACAAAAATACCGGCGCCACCAAGAGCGCCATCACCTTCCTGGACGGGGAAAAAGGAATCCTGCGCTACCGGGGGTATCCCATCGAGCAGTTGGCCGAGCAGTCAAATTTCCTGGAGGTAGCCTACCTGCTCATCCACGGCAACCTGCCTACCCAACCGGAAATCGAGGACTTCACCCGTCAGATCACCGTCCACACCCTGGTCAACGAAGACATGAAGAAAATCTTCGACGGCTTCCCGGTCAATGCCCACCCGATGGGCGTGCTTTCCTCCCTGGTTTGCTCGCTGACGGCCTTTTATCCCGAACCCGCCGACACCCGCTCCTCGGTGGACAAGCTCAACCTCAACATCATCCGGCTGCTGGCCAAGATGCCCACCATTGCCGCCTGGTCGTACAAGAATTCGCAGGGCCACCCGGTGAACTACCCCAAAAACAAGTTCGATTACTGCGCCAATTTCCTCTACATGATGTTCGCCCTGCCCGTGGAAGACTACACGCCCGATCCGGTGGTGGTGGATGCGATGAACAAACTCCTGATCCTGCACGCGGACCACGAACAGAACTGCTCCACGTCGACGGTGCGCCTGGTGGGTTCCTCGAAGGTGAACCTGTTTTCGGCCATCTCGGCCGGCATCAATGCCCTGTGGGGACCCCTGCACGGGGGCGCCAACCAGGAAGTGATCGAAATGCTCGAAGCCATCCGGGCCGACGGCGGCGGGACCCGGAAATTCATCGACCAGGCCAAGGACAAAACGTCCGGCGTCCGGCTGATGGGCTTTGGTCACCGCGTTTACAAGAACTTCGATCCCCGGGCCAAAATCATCAAGGTAGCCTGCGATCAGATCCTCAAAAAACTGGGGGTGGATGATCCCATCCTGGAAATTGCCAAGAACCTGGAAGCGGCCGCCCTCAGTGATTCCTACTTCATTGAACGGAAGCTGTACCCGAACGTGGATTTCTACTCGGGCATCATCTACCGCGCCCTGGGCATTCCCACCGACATGTTTACGGTCATGTTTGCCCTGGGAAGGCTACCCGGCTGGATTGCCCAGTGGAAGGAAATGAACGAAGCCAAAGAGCCCATCGGCCGTCCCCGTCAGATTTACACCGGTGAACGGGAACGCAACTACGTAGCAATGACCAATCGGTAAGCCGCCGGGCAGCATTCCGCAACCGCGCGGTTCGGGCGGGCAGAACGATCCCCCGCCGCCAATAAAAACCCCTTCGCCACCCGCGGAGGGGTTTTTATTGACGGCGTGCTGCCCAAAGGACAGCAGGCTTCATTAAAAAGCGGGCGGTCCGACTCCGTAAGGCACTCGTGTGATCATAACTAAAC
>JACMKY010000083.1 GCA_014379925.1 Cytophagales bacterium
AACTGCCCATTGCTTATTGCCCACAGCCCTTTGCCTACTGCTTACTGCCCATTGCTTATTGCCTACTGCCCATAGCCCTTTGCCTACTGCCCACTGCCTACTGCTTACTGCCCATTGCCAACTGCCTACTGACCACCAACCACTGACTTTAAACCACCACAATGAAGCAACCGATCATACTCGCCTTGGACGACGACGCCCAGGTGTTGCGGGCGATTGTCCGGGATTTAAGGAGTACATACCGAAAAGAGTACCGCATTCTCAGCACCGAATCGGCCAGGGAAGCACTGGGCGTGCTGGAGGAACTGAAAAAGAAAGGCGAAACGGTGGCGCTGTTCCTTTCCGACCAGCGGATGCCCGAAATGCTGGGCGTGGACTTTCTCACCCAGGCCCGCAAGATTTTCCCGGAGGCCAAGCGCGTGCTGCTGACGGCTTACTCCGACATTGAAGCCGCCATCCGGGCCATCAACGACGTGCAGCTGGATTACTACTTAAACAAGCCCTGGGACCCGCCGGAAGAAAAACTCTTTCCCATCCTCAACGAACTGCTCGACGACTGGCGCAGCGGCTACCGGCCCGATTTCGAAGGCATCAAGATGATCGGCTACCAGTGGTCGCCCAAATCGCACGCCCTCAAGGATTTCCTGACCGGAAACCTGATTTCGTACCAGTGGCTCGACATCGTTGCCAATGCCAAAGCCCAGGAGCTGGTGACCCTCCACCAGTTGGATTCCAAGAACGCCCCCTTCGTGCTCTTCGAGGATGGCACGGTGCTGTCCAACCCCAGCCTGCTGGAAATCGCCGGCAAGATCGGCCTCCAGTCGCGGGCGCTGGAGAAAATGTACGACGTGGTCATTGTCGGGGCGGGGCCGGCGGGGTTGGCCGCGGCGGTGTACGGTGCCTCCGAAGGACTCAAAACGCTGCTGGTGGAAAAACGCGCCCCCGGCGGACAAGCGGGCACCAGTTCGCGCATTGAAAACTACCTCGGCTTTCCCACGGGCATCAGCGGGGCCGAACTCTCCCGGCGGGCCATCACCCAGGCTGTGCGCTTCGGCACGGAGTTCCTGTCTCCCCAGGAAGTAGCCGACATCCGCATCCAGGACGGCTACAAGATCCTGACCCTGGCCGACGGCAACGAAATCAAGACGCAGAGCGTGGTCATTACCACTGGCGTGGACTACCGCAAACTGGACGCGAAGGGCGTGGACGACTTCACCGGCGCGGGGGTGTATTACGGAGCCGCCAACACGGAAGCGCCTTCCTGCAAGGACAAGGACGTGTACGTGGTGGGCGGGGGCAATTCGGCGGGACAGGCGGCGATGTACCTTTCCAATTACGCCCGGAATGTGTACATTGTCATCCGACGCGACGCGCTCTCCTACACGATGTCCCAGTACCTGATCGACCAGATCCACGGCACGCCTGCCATTCAGGTGCTGCCCTGCGCGGAAGTGGTGGAAGCCCGGGGAGTTGAGCGGCTGGAGTGCCTGGTGATCGAAGAAGTGAATACCAAGGAACGGAAAACGGTGGCGGCCGACTCGCTGTTCATCTTCATCGGGGCCAAGCCCATCACCGAGTGGCTGAAACTGGACATCATCAAGGATAAACGGGGCTTCATCGAGACGGGCCGCAACCTGCTGCCTTACGAAGGCTTCCGAAAAACCTGGCACCTGGACCGCGAGCCCTACCTGCTCGAAACCTGCGCCCCGGGTGTTTTCGCGGCGGGCGACGTGCGTTCGGGGGCAATGACCCGCGTGGCCTCCGCCGTCGGCGAGGGGGCCCTGGCCATCAGCCTCGTGCACAAATACCTGGCGGACCGGTGAACAAAAAGGCCGGAGAAAAAAACGCCGGTTTCCCTTATCCTAAACCTATTCGATCGTTTACATGATTATTTACAATTCCAAGGACTGGCTACAGGCGTTGGCGCACTTTCACACCAGCTTCACCATTCGCCAGTTGTTGCGCCGGATTATACTGGTGGGCCTCTACGGGGCACTCGTCACGGTGGCTGAGCTTCATTTCTTCGCCTCCAAGTTTCACATCGACGGCACGTTCTTTTCCTTGATGGGCATCCTGCTGAGTCTGTTGCTGGTGTTTCGCACCAACACCGCCTACGACCGCTTCTGGGAAGGCCGCAATCAGTGGGGTCAACTGGTAAACCATTCGCGCAACCTGGCCGTGATGATGAACGCCCTCATCCCGGACGACGACGTGGCCAACCGGCGCTTTTTCGCCCGTACGATCGCCAACTTCGCGCTGGCACTGAAGGGCAACCTGCGGACGGGGGTCGATTTTACGGAGCTGGAGGAAACCGACGACGGCAAGCCGGACGAGTTGCGGCGCTACGGGCACGTGCCCAGCCGGATATCGGCGCTGCTGCTGCGCCGCATCCAGGAGATGCACCGCTTCAAGTTGATTTCGGACCCGGATCTGATCAACCTCAAGCCGCACCACCAGGCGCTGCTCGACATCGCCGGCGCGTGTGAACGCATCCGCAAAACGCCCATTCCGTTTTCCTACAGCTTTTTCATCAAGCTTTTCATTACAGTTTACCTCCTGGTCTTTCCCTTCGTCATTACGGAAGCCTACCAGTACCTGGCCATCCCGGCCATGGTGCTGGCCGCCTACGCCCTGATGGGGGTGCAAATGATTGCCGACGAAATTGAGGAACCCTTCGGGTTGGATTGCAACGACCTGCCGCTGGGCCAAATTGCCCGCAACATCCGGCTGAACGTGCACGAGATCCTGGGCGTGGAACCAGCCCCCACCACCCAAGTCGCGGCGGAAGCGGAGTACATGAAGGTGCATTAGGGTTGCGGGTTGGGAGGTTGCGGGTCGGGAGAGGAAATAGAGGTTGGTTGCCCCTCCGGGGGAAGGTTGGAGTGGGCCGTTACGGGCGCGGCACCCGAGCCAATGGGAGAAGACGGGGAATTTCGGTTTGCCCGTAGGATCCAGAACACTGCAATGAAGTTCTAATTGCGTAGCAGAGCAGCATTGAATAACCAAAAAACAGCATCTTACTTATCCAACGCTGGTTACTTGATGCTGGTGTAACTTACTTCAGTGCTCAAACCCGATTGCCAGCGAGGCAAGGCTTTTGATTTTCAAATTTTCCAATCCATTCCCCGTCAACCAACATGGAACGCGCTTTCGGATTAGACATTCCAAGAACCCTCGAGGAGGTTTGCGATCCCCAACGGATGGCGCTGCTGGTCTACGACATGCAGATCGGCATCCTGAGCCAGCTCCGGAACGGAGACCAGGTCACCGCCCGCGTGGTACGGGTGCTGGAAGCCGCGCGCCACGCGGGCATCCGCGTCTTCTTCTTCCGCCACCTGTCGCTTCCCAAGGAACTGATGGGCGTTTCCCAATTGCGCATGGCGATGGCCTGGCAACGGGTGGATTCGGTTGAGCAGGTCAAACCCTGGTTCTTGCGCGACGCACCATCGTTTCAGTTGGTTCCCGAGGTGGCTCCCCGGCCGAGCGAAGCCATCTTCGACAAGATCACGATGTCGGCCTTCGAGGGCACGCCCCTCAACATCGCCCTGCGCGACTGCGGGATCAACGCCTTCGCCATCGTAGGGGTGGCCACGGAAATCGGCATCGAGCCGACGGTGCGCCACGCCGCCGACTTGGGTTACATTCCGGTCATCGTGTCCGACGCCTGCGGGTCCGGCCACGAAGAAGCGGCCCAACGCTCCCTCGACAGCCTGGCGTTCGCGGGTGACGCGATCACGACGGACGTGGAGACCCTCTGCGGCATTTTCGGCCGGATGCGTACCCCGAACCCGGATCGCCCGCCCGCCTGATTAAACTTACAAACGCCGGTTCGACCGCAGCGGCGGCCGGTTCGCTCACCGTGCAAACT
>JACMKY010000645.1 GCA_014379925.1 Cytophagales bacterium
GCGATGCCGCCTCCTGACCCACCAAGCGTGAATGAGGGGCGAATCAGAGCGGGATACCCAATTACTTTGACAAAAGCAACCAATTTAGCTTTGGGTGCCACTGCTAGAAAGTCGCCTCTATAATCACAAGTGCAAGCATTGACTTGAAAGGCCGTATGAACGACGATAATACAAGTGAGAAGAATTTTTTTCATCTTTTTGGACTGCTTACAATATGTGCATATGTATCACAAATTTTCGTTTATTTTTCCACTTTAAAAAATAACTGATAGCCTAGTTTCTTGAAACTGAAGTTCTTGATCTTATTTTAATAAATAACCTGCTGAATAACAATAGTACATTTTTTGTGCTAAAAACTAACCTTCCAGAGCACTGGTTGATATTTAAAAATTCCGAAACTTCTTCGGTTTGTAACCACCATCCGAAGCTAAGTGTGTACTAATCTTCTTCCAGAGTTCAATGCTCTAATCATTAATGCGTTGCGTATTTACTAGCACAGTGATATTTGCAATACGACAGCCATCCGAGGAAGAATCTTCGGTTTTAAACAAGTTCAAAAAGGAGCAAATTCATTACTTGTATCAACTGGCTCCAACCAACAATCCCCCATCCAATCAGGAACTGATCGCTCCCCGCTTGCCCAGTTCGATGGCCTCCATGCCGCTCACTTTGCCGGCTTGAACGTCGAAGCGGAGCAGCGTTTTGATTTGGTGAAACCCGTGCTGGCCCGCCGCTCCCGGATTGAGGTACAGCAACTTGCCCAGTTTGGGATCGCGCATCACCCGCAGGATGTGCGAATGTCCGCACACGAAAATATCGGGCGGGCGTTGACGAAGCTCCCGCAAAACCTCGGGCGTGTACCGGGGCGGGTATCCCCCGATGTGCGTGATCCACACGTCCAGCCCCTCGCAGTCGAAGCGGGCGTGTTCGGGGTGTGCCCGCCGGACGGCGGCGTCGTCCACGTTCCCGTAAACGGCGCGCAATGGTTTGAAAGCCGCGAGCCTATCGGCCACCTCCAGGTTGCCAATGTCGCCCGCGTGCCAGATTTCATCGCAGGAATCGAAGTAACTCAGTACCTTGTCGTCGAGGTAGCCGTGGGTGTCGGAAAGGAGGCCGATTTTCATGGTTGGAGTAGCAGTCCCGTAGGCGCCGGAGATCACCCGGCAGTCGGGGTGGCCGAAGAGGACGTCGGGTATATACGGATTAGCTTGGATCCGGGGTACGGCTTCGTTTCACCCGCCCGCTCGTACGGTTGAACCCACCGCGGGCAACGCTTCGCCTTCCGGACAATTGTTTGCCACGGACGCCGCCGTATTTTTATAAAAGCAACGGTGATATTTTATTGTCCAACAGCCATTAACGCCGATGAATCCCGATCTTCTTTTCACTGTCTGCAACAACGCGGCGCTGGTGGGCTGGCTGCTGCTGGTGTTCGCTCCCCGCTGGAAGTACACGCGCCCGGCCATCTTCTCCGGCCTGATTTTGGGGTTCGCGGCTTTGTACATCCTGTTCATCGCCAGTAGCTTCGGTAAAACGCCGGGGGGCGGCTTCGGTTCGCTCGAACAAGTGGCGCGGCTGTTCAGCAATCCGGTGGCCCTGCTGGCGGGGTGGGTACACTACCTGGCTTTCGACCTGTTGGTGGGTTGCTGGATCAGCGCCGACGCCCGCCGGGCCGGCGTGGCCCACCTGGCCACAGTGCCGTGCCTGTTGCTCACATTTATGTTCGGCCCGACCGGACTGCTGCTCTACCGACTGGTCCGTCTCTACAAAAAACCAACCTTTTTCATCGATATCCATGAAAACGCTGCGTAACGCTTTTGCTTTGCTCTACCGACGCTACCCCATGCTGGCGGTGGTCAGTCTGGCGCACCTCCTGGTGGGAGCGGTGCTCCTGACGCTCATTCCCTTCGATTCGCGTCAGGTGATGGGCATCAACCCGTGGATTAAGCCCGTCAAGTTTTACCTTTCGAGCGCGGTCTACCTGGGAACGCTGGCCGTTCTGCTGCCCTACCTGAACGCCACCCACCCGAAGGCGGTGCGTTTCGTGGGTTGGACCGCCGCCGCAATGCTCATGGCGGAAAACGTGGGCATTACCCTGCAAGCCGCCCGGGGAGTTGGTTCGCACTTCAACGTGGGGAGCGCTTTCGACGGCAGGCTTTTTTCCGCGATGGGGGTATTCATCCTGATCAATACCCTGGTGGTTATCTACGCCACCTGGCTGTTCTTCCGGACTTCGCCGGCCATTCCCAGACCCTACTTGTGGGGCATCCGCCTGGGACTGGTTCTGTTTCTGGTGGGCAGTGCCGTGGGAGGAATGATGATCCGACTCACGTCGCACAACGTGGGCGTGGCAATGGGCGGCCACGGGTTGCCTTTCACCAACTGGAGCACGCGGGGCGGGGACTTGCGGATTGCTCACTTCATCGGCCTGCACGCCTTGCAAGTGGTTCCCCTGGCGGGTTACCTGGTGGCCCGCTACGTCAAGCCGGCCGGTTCGTTCCGGCCGGTTGCCTACACGGTGGGAATCGCCGCCCTCTACACGGCACTGACGGGGTTTCTGTTCTGGCAGGCGATGAACGGGGTGCCGTTGGTCGCTGGTCGCTGACTACCGGAAAAACAGGAACAGCGTGCGCAGGCTCAGTAGGATGATTACGGAGCCCACCAACACCAGGAGCGTTTGGGTGGAAAATTTCCTGGCGAGATGGGCGGCGAAGGGCGCGGCCAGCGAACCCCCGACAACCAGGCCCACGATGATTTGCCAGTTGCCCGTGCCAATGAGGGCGACGAAGGTACCCGCTCCCGCCACCGCCACGAAAAATTCGGCCAGGTTGACCGATCCGATGGTGAAACGCGGCAGGTGTCCCTTCGTCAGCAGGGTGGAAGCCACAATCGGGCCCCAGCCGCCCCCACCCACGGCATCCAGAAAGCCGCCGAAAAGGGCCAGCCGCGGAAGGTGACGCCAGGCCCGGCTCGGATTTTCTGGTTGGGGACGGAAAGCCTTGCGGAGCACCACCATTCCCATGACCAGCAGGTAAACGCCCACGAAAGGCTTGATGACCTGCTCGTCCAGGTTGGTGAGCACGTAAGCGCCCACCACGGCTCCGACCACGCCCGGCAGCACCAGGCTGCGGAACAAACGGCGGTTGACGTTGCCCAGCCGCAGGTGCGACAAGCCCGAAATTCCCGTAGTAAACACCTCCGAGACGTGCACACTGGCACTCGCCAAGGCGGGAGAAATGCCCATCCCCAACAGAATGGACGTGGAACTGATGCCGTAGGCCATGCCCAGCGCCCCGTCAACGATCTGGGCGACGAAACCCGCCAGGGCGAAGTAGAGTACTTGCTCCGTCAGCAGGGATTGCGCCAGGCCAGGCAGCCGCTCAACCAACGACTGGCTTGGCTCCCAGAAAATATAGCCCCCAATCAGTAAGCCTACCGTCAAAAAAATAACCAAGGAAACGCGCCACGGGTGAGGATGACTGCGCCTCGGCGGGTCGGCGGGGAGACCGACGGCCGATGAACGCGGAACGGAATTTTTCATGGGCCGGGGGTTTTAAGGAGATGCTTCGTGTTCATGGCGAATGTCCTGAAAATTATCGGATCAAATCGAGGGTTGCGGGACTTTTTGGTCGCCGCTACTACCCTGAACGGATCACGGGTGCAAAACGTCGGGCGGCGGGTCGGGAAGAAGAAACGAAAAGCAGGCGGTAAGTAGCGGCAAACCTCCCGGACGTAAGAA
>JACMKY010000646.1 GCA_014379925.1 Cytophagales bacterium
GGTACTGTCCGTTTACCTCGTTGCAAGGCAACAAAACCATTCCTCTTTTCTACCCCCTCAATCTCCACCCCGCCAATCAAAATCCAACCATCTCTTCATCCGAAAATCCCGGTTGAGACGGGGTCACCTAGACGGGGTCACCCAAACTATTCAAGCTTATCCATCCCACTAATCTTAGCCATCCCACAAATCATCTAAATCACAGTTCAGACGGGGTCGCCTAGACTTCCCGTTCTCTCCCCCTGGTCACCAGCCAAATCAGGCCGGCGACTGCCAGGTTCAACAGGAAAGCCCACCCGGCGTTGTCGAAGGAAGTGGAGTAGGCCCCCGCGAAGGAGTAGATGAAGGCAACGGGCAGCAGCCCGAGCAGCGAACTGACGAAGACTTTCCGGAAGTCGAGTGGGAGGGTACCGCTGAGGATGGCGATTGATTCGGCCAGGATGGGGATGGGCCGGGAGATGACCACGGCCAGATACCCGTACTTTTCCAGAAATCCCCGGGCCCGCTGCTCGTCGGCGGGCGTGGAAAACCGCTGCGCCAGCCGCTGGCCCCTGCGTCCGATCCAGTAGCCGACCGCGGCCGACAGCAAGCCGCCTGCCACCGACAAGACGCCACCGAGGGCAAAACCGAAGAACACGCCGTTGCTGAGCATCACCACGCTGGAAGGAACCGGCAGCACCACGTCCACCCCCAGCAGCAGCACGCTCACCAAGGCCAGCGTGAACGTCGATTCCTGGTTCTTCAGCAAGCCGTCCAGCGTGATGCCGGCGGCATCGAAGAGAACGAACGTGGCGATGGCGAACAGGCAGAAAAAAAGAAACAGGTAAGCGTATCGGTTCATCCTTGGTCCAACCCGGTTGAGATCGTGGGAGTTCTTGCCGCCGCTAACCCCCGCCGCCCGTGGCGTTGGCTTGCGTCGGAGGCGGCGCGACCGGTTTTCCGCCGCCGGGGGAAGGAATTGGGTGGGTTCATCAGCGGAGAAAACCAGAAGGTTAAACGGCGTCGATGGCTCGGAAAGGTAGGCATTCGTCGCGTGATTCCCAGTGCGCCCAGCAACCGGACCGCGCCGCCGCAAACTCCCGCGGCCCGCCGAAACGAGTTGTTCAACCAACCCCCTTATCCCGGTAGAACAACCACCAGTCGGGTCCGGGCAAGGCAACCGAAAAAAGGCGTGCATTGTTCAGAATTTGTTAAAACGGTAACAAACTTGGGCAATAAGTTACCGCATTGTTACCCCGGAATCAACAATCGGTGAAATTGAAACCGGGACGGGCCCCGCTTTTTTTCGCGAAAGTATCTTTGGCTCGAACTTAAACCCCCCACCATGCGAATTCGATTACTACCAGTACGATTTTGGCGCATTGCGTTGAGCCTCTTGACGGCCCTGTTTATTGGCGGAAGCCCGGCCCTGCGGGCCCAATCGACCAACGCGTCGGTGTCGGGTACGGTGAAAGACAACCAGGGCGGGTCCGTTCCCGGGGCCAGCGTAATGGTCAAAAATGCTTCCACCGGCTTCCAGACCGGAACCGTCACCAACGTGGACGGCCGTTACCTCTTTCAGCAGTTGCCCCTGGGCGGTCCCTACGAAGTGAACGTCAGTTTCGTGGGCTTCGCCACCCAGCAAAAGCAGGGCTACAACCTGCACCAGAGCGACCGGGTCACCGTTGATTTCGGCCTGGTCGAAGCCGCGCAGCAA
>JACMKY010000647.1 GCA_014379925.1 Cytophagales bacterium
CTCTTCCACAATCCCCTCCTGACGCCGCCATTGGCCACAAAGTAGAGCACGCCGTTCACGTCGGTCAAATATTGAGGAGAAGCGCTGGCCGAACCCGGACGGATGTCTTTGACCAGCACGGTGCCCCCGGGTGTGCCGTCGCTCTTCCACAATTCCTGCCCGTTGGCCGGCGTGGAAGCGGTGAAGTAGAGAATGCCGCCCACGTTGATCAGTTGGCTGGCATCCAGGTCCTTGATCAGTCCAGTGCCTTCCGGGGTGCCGTCGCTGCGCCACAATTGGTTGCGGTTGGTCGCATTGCTGGCCGTGAAATAAAGCAGCCCGTTCACGTCGGTCAGGTTGCCGGGAGCGGAACCGTCGGCGTCCGGGCGAAGGTCCTTTACCAGTTGGGGTTGGGCCTGGGCCGTTACGGCCACCAGCCAGCCCAAGGCCACGGCCCACCGGCGCCACCAAGCGCAGGACCGAAGAGCGGCAAAAGGATTCCCACTGGCGGGCACGCGGCCGGCCGGGGAGTGCAGTACTCGTGTTGACATAGAAGGGGACCAATGAAAGTAAACGGTTAATTCGCTTTGGAAATCAAACGATTGGGTTGTTGAACAAACCCAACGGGCACCCGCAGCGAAGGCAACGTCCATCGCCTTTCACGGTGATGAACCGGCGTTCAGAAAAATGTCAGGGTGATGGGTCTAAGGCACGCGGGGATTTTCCAGGACAGTGGCAGGCACGCTCGGATGCGGCAAACCCGAAGGAAATACTTTTGAAATAAAGACACGGAAAATGCCCGGTTTTGTCTCACTAGCTGGAAGAATCGGGGGCAATTTATGCACAAGATTCGATGGGTACAACCCCGATGAGGTACCTTCTTTGGGTTTATGTCGTATTTAATGTTATTTTTTTGTTAAGGGATTGTTCCTCGTTTTATGAAAATCCCCGGTGAGAGAACGCTAACTCAGTCCAACAAGCGCAATCATCTGGCCTTTCACCGGCGGTCAAGCATAGCCCAATCGACCCGGACCATCCCTCTCCCCCGCCATCCGCAATCACCCTCAAAAGCCAACAGCCGGACCCAGGCCCGGCTGTTGGTAAAGATTGACGACTCTTTTCAATCAGCGCACCAGCACCAGCTTGCGGCGCAGGCTGCCAGTCGGGGTGGTCAGGTTCAGCACGTACATCCCTTCCTTTAATCCCGACCCGTCCACTTCCACGCTCACCGCCTCGTTGGCCACCACCTGACCTTGATACAGGTTGCGCAGGCGAACGCCCCGCAGATCATAGAGCGTCAGCACAGCCGGCCCGCCGTGGGGAGTGGTGAAAGAAACGCTCACCCGCCGGGAGAAGGGGTTAGGGTTAGCCATCAGCACCAGGCTTTCCCGGACGTCAGTTTCCACCGCCAGGCGCGCCCCGGTGGGCACGAAGGGAGAAAGCACCGAACCCGGCACCACCACCGGGGCCGAGCGGGCTGCCATCAAAGGGGTGCGCCAGCCCACGGCCAGGTTGTCGCCGCCAGTGGCCTCCTTGTGGAGCACCTCCACGTAGTACCGGCGACCAGCCACCAAATGGATAACCTTCGACCGCTGACTGGCGTACTTGTCCCATTCCCGCACGGTGGCCCAACCATTCTTCACGTAGGCGATGCGCCGCTTATTGGCCGGGTTCTCGTCGCTCGACAGGTACAACTTGCCGTCATCGTCGCTGGCTAACCAGAAAATGTATTTTCCTGTCTGCGGGGCGCAGAGGTAACCCCGCAAACGCGCCCCGTAGTTCTCGCCCACGTTGGTGGGGGCCTCCAGGCAAGTGAGCTGGCTGCTGGAGGCGGGAGCGGTGTTGAGCGGGATGGCCCCCACCCGGTTACCAGCTACTCCGTTCCACTGCTCGCGCAGGATGGTACCCGTAGCCGAGCAAGCTACTGGGGTGCGGAGATTGTATTTCCACAATTCCCGCCCGTTGACCCCCTCGTCGGCCGAGAAGTAGAGCACCCCGCCCACATTGGTGAATTGGGCGGGATCGGAGCCAACGGTTCCCGGACGAATGTCTCCCACCCGTCCGGTGCCGGCGGGGGTGCCGTCGCTCTTCCACAACTCTTGCCCGCTGGTGGCATCGTTGGCCGCGAAGTAGAGTACGCCGTCCACGTTGGTGAATTGAACGGGATCGGAGCCGCCCGGGCCCGGATGGATGTCCTTGACCAGCACCGTGCCGGCTGCCGTGCCGTCGCTTTTCCACAGTTCCTGCCCATCGACACCGTTCGTGGCCGCGAAGTAGAGTACGCCATCCACGTTGGTGAATTGAACGGGGTCGGAGCTGCCCGGGCCCGGATGAATGTCCTTGACCAGCACCGTGCCAGCTGCCGTGCCGTCGCTGCGCCACAGTTCTCGCCCGTTGACGTCATCACCAGCCACAAAGTAGAGCAGGCCATTCACGCTGGTGAGTTGAGTAGGGTTGGAACCACGGTTCAAAGGCGGATTGATTTCCTTGACCAGCACCGTACCGGCTGCCGTACCGTCGCTTTTCCAGAGCTCGAAATTGGAAAAGCTGTCGCTGGCGGTCGCCGAGAAGTAGACCACTCCATTGACGTCCGTGAAGCGCTCCGGACCGGAGCTGCCCGAGCCTCCGAGTGGATTGTACCCACTCGGGTTGATGTTCTTGAGCAGCCCGGTGCCCTCCGTCGTGCCGTCGCTCTGCCAAGGCTCCCGTCCATTGACATCCTCCGCCGCAAAGTAGATCAACCCGTTGGAGGCGGTGAAACCAGTGGGATACGTCAAGCTCCTGGTCGTGGGGATTATCTTGACCAGCACCGTACCGGCCGGTGTACCATTGGTCTTCCACAACTCAGCAACGTCCGTGAAATAAAGCGTCCCGGCCAAATTGATGAGGTAGTTTCTGGGGACATCCAAGGATGGATATCCGGTAGCGAGGGTCTTGACCAGCACCGTGCCGGCGGGGGTGCCGTCGCTGCGCCAAAGTTCCCGCCGCTGGGTGGAAGCGCTGGTCCCGATCCTGACCACGAAGTAGAGGATTCCATCCACGTTGGTCAGGTTGGTAAGGCCCGCGGCCGCGGCATCCGAGAAACGGTCCTGCACCAGCACCGTGCCCACGGGCGTGCCGTCGCTGCGCCACAATTGGAAGCCGGTGGCAGGATCGCCGGTCGTGAAGTAGAGTACGTCGACGTTGGTCAGGTTGCCAGGAAACGCACCGTCGGCGCCCGGACGAATATCTTTGACCAGTTGGGGTTGGGCCTGGGCCGTGACGGCCAGCAGCCAGCCCAGCGCTACGGTCCACCGGCACCACCGGGTGCGGGACCTGACCGTGGGAAAAGGGTTCACGCCGACGGGCAGGCGGCCGGCCGGGGAGCGAAATCGTACTGGTGTTGACATGGGAGGAGAAGTTGAAGTGAAAGGTTGAATTGCCAAGGGTGGAAGCGAACCAAAAAGTCAAATACAATGGCGCAACGCAATACCGGAATGAGATTGCGCAGCAAAACAATGCCACTCAATTGATGATCAGCTTGTTGTTCGACGAACTGAGTAAGGTGGTTGGTACCTACTGGGTGTACCCCTCATCAGCGCCAGAAACAACGAGGATTTCTTTTACGGCAGCACCAAGCGTCCCCGGCCAACCGCCGAAATACATTGAAGGCCAAAAAATTTCAGTGCCGAAAGGTCTAAGGTATTGGGAATTCTTCGAGCCGGTGGCAGACAGTATGGGATGTGGCAAACCTGAGGAAACACTCAAGTAAAAAAACCACAAAAATTACCCTGCTTTACACCACCATCCGGAGGAATTGCGGACAAGTTATGGATAAGATTCAATGAGTGCAACCCTGATGAACCGGTATTTTTAAATTTAAGCCGCTTTTGATGTTCTTTTTTTTGTTGAGCGAGTGCTTCTCTTCTTACGAACAACCCCCGCAAAGAAAATAGCGAACCCGTCGGATGTCCGTTGCCAGGTAACCCATCAATCCGGGTCACCTGGCCGTGAGCCGTGCGTTGACCACCAGCCGTTGGCATCGCCCGCTGTTCGCCCCGTTCCCGCGTTACACCTTGGGTTCCCAGCCGGGTTCGTAGTCCCGGTGCCAGAGGGCCATGGCTTCCCGGTCGTCGAGGATCTTGCCGCCCGCGGCCGGGTCGCAACGCAACGTGCGGGCGGTCCGTTGGGCAATGTTTCCCAGGTGGCAGAGCAGCACACTCCGGTGGCCGGTTTCGATGTCGGCGTTGGGTTTGCCCCCGTTGCGGATGCAGTCCATAAAATTGACCAGGTGGTAGGCATCCAGCCGGTCGCCGGGGCCGGTCGGATCGATCTTGTTGGTTTTCTGGTCTTCCTTCACTTCCTTGACCAGCTTGTTTTTCGGGTCGTAGATGGCGTAGGCGTTGTCGCCGGTGGTGACCATGCTGCCCTTCTCGCCGTAGAAGATCACGCCGCGCCCGGCGCCTTCCACGGGGTAGCTGTTGCAGCTTCTCCCCTCCCAGGTCATCGCTTTCTGGTCGGCAAACTCGAACGAGATCACCTGGGTATCGGGCGTTTCCCAGTCATCGCGGTGGGCGTAACGGCCCCCGCTGGAGGTGACGCGGATCGGGTAGTCGACGCCCAGTCCCCAGCGCATCACGTCGATTTCGTGGGTTCCGTTGTTGCACGCCTCGCCGGTGCCCCAATTCCAGAACCAGTGCCAGTTGTAGTGAATCAGGTTGTCGCGGTAGGGTTTGCGGGGGGCCGGTCCTTGCCACAGCTCGTAATCCAGGCCGGACGGAACCGCCGCCGGCTTCCCCACCCCGATGGGAGCGCGGTTGTTGGTATACCAGCCCTTGGCAAAGTAGACCCGGCCGATGATGCCGTTCTTCAATTCTCCCATGGCTTCGATGATGTACGGCCAGGACCGCCGCTGGCTTCCCATCTGAACCACCCGTTGGTGGGTGCGGGCGGCCTCCACCAGCAATTCTCCCTCGCGGGGATTGTGGCCGCAGGGTTTTTCCACGTACACGTGCTTGCCGGCCGCGCAAGCCAGCATGGCGGCGGGGGCGTGCCAATGATCGGGGGCCGCGATTACCAGCGCATCCAGCGATTTGTCTTCCAGCGCTTTCCGGAAATCCTTGACGCCTTTGGGCGTTCGCTTTTGGGCGTCCGTTACCGCTTTCATTCCCTTCGCCATCGCCTTGTCGTCCACGTCGCAGATGTAAGCAACTTCCGCCCCGGCTTGCCGGGCCAGGTTGCCGGCCAATGCCGCACCCCGGCCGTTGGTACCCATCACCCCCACGATCACTTTTTCAGCGGGGGAGTTTTTGCCGAATGCGCTCCAGTGGCGGCCAGCAATACCCAAGCCGATGCCGGCGGCAGTGGCGGATTGGATGAATTTCCTGCGTTCCATGCGTTGATTCTGGTTTGGAGATGAGGGATTGATTAAATACCGGAGTGCGTCCTTTCCGCTTTTGGTTTTCCAAGGTAGAAAGATAGTTGGAGATTCCAGCGCCGGGTTGACAAACCCGGTGAAAACGGAGCACCGGCCATTCTTCCCGGGCATTTTGCCAAGCGAAAAAACGTACCCCGGGTGGGCGGTTGGCTCGGCTACTCCTTGAGCATGTACCACTGAATGTCTTTCAGCGGCGGGCGGCGGCCCGGGTTCTCCGTGGGTGCGTAGTGTTTGGCCAGGTAATCCAGAATGAGGGGCTCGTTGCTGCCCAAATCCCCCAGCTTCTGCGTGCGTTGCATCCGGCGGGCAAAAACCGCCTCTAGACCCCTGGCCGCCAGCGCACTCCGCTTCAGAAATCCCCGGCGGTCCCAGAGGTCAGTAGGCATCGGTTGGCCTTGCTGAGCCGGGTCAGTTGC
>JACMKY010000648.1 GCA_014379925.1 Cytophagales bacterium
AAGGTCGTCAAGGGGGGAAAGACCGTAGCGCTGGACACGCTGACCCTGGCGGCCGGGCTTCAGCAAGGCCTTCGTTTCATCCGCCTGGATTCGGAAATTCTGAAGGCGGACCTGACGGGCCGGTTCACTGTGGGAGAGTTGCCCCGCGCCCTCGACCTGCTGGTGAAGGAGTATTTTTCTCCCTACCCCACCCTGGCAACCCGTTTGCAATCTCCCCAGGAAGTGGATTTTAGTTTTTTTGTCAAGGAGGACCCCCTGGTCATTGAAAGCCTAATTTCCGGCCTGCGAATTCCGGAAGCCATTCAATTGAAAGGCCGGTTCGAAAGCAATGAAAGCCGTTTGGTCGTGGACGGTACAGTGCCGCTGCTCATTTACGGCAGCCAACGGATCACCGGCTTGCAACTGGATGCCCGCACCAACGAGCGGAAGCTCACGGTACGGGCCAAGGCCGAGCGGGTGAATTTGGACGCAACCAACTCGGTTCCGGAACCGTCTTTGTCGATCACCTTCCAAAAGGATGACGCTACTTTCAATGTACGACTGGCCAACGAGAAGGCCGATACCCGACTCAATTTCAGCGGTCAGCTGCTCATCCGGAAAGACACCTACAACCTGCGGGTATTGCCTTCCGAGGTGTTCATCAAGAAGCAAAAATGGGAGATTGCCCCCAACGCATCCCTTACTTACGGCCCCAAGTACCTCTGGATCGACGACTTAGTCATCAGCCAGGATGACCAGCGCATCGCCGTTACCAGCCAGCGGCTATCACCCGGAAACGTTCAGCTGAACACGGAAATCCGGCAGTTCGAGATCGGTGAATTCGTCAACCTGGTGAAGCCACTCGGCTACTCCCTGGGGGGTGTCCTCGACGGCACGGCCACCGTGTCGGACCTGTTTGGCAAGCCAGCGGCTCAAGCCGACCTGAAAATGAGTGGCTTCTCCGTCGATGAGAACCGGATTGGCGACGTAGCCCTGCGGGCGGGAAAGGCGTCGGATTCCCAGCAGGTGAGCCTCTCGGCCAACGTGCAGGGAAACCAGAACGACATATCACTCGAAGGCACCTACCATACCGTACAGAAAGAGAACAACCTGGACTTTCGCCTGGACATCGGGCGCATCCGGCTGGCGCAATTTACCGTTTTCGCCAAAGAATACGTGAGCGAGTTGGCGGGCGACTTGCGGGCGAGCCTGACGGTGCAGGGCAGCCCCGAAAAACCCCGCGTGGTGGGCGGCATCTTCTTCGATAGCACGCTGATCAACGCCAAATTCGTCAACGTTCCCTACCTCCTCCGCCAGCAGTCCATTCAATTCGAGGAAGAACGGGTATCCTTCAAAGAATTCACTATTGAGGACAATCTAGCCAGGAAAGCGGTGCTGACCGGCCAGGTAAACTACGCCGACCTGGCAAACACGCTGGTGGACCTGCGGTTCAAAACCGACGCGTTCCAGGTGCTCAACACCCGCGAAGGCAACGGCCAGCCCGTCTACGGAAACGTGTTGACGGCCGCCAACCTGACCGTTCGGGGACCCGTGACCAGCATCGTCGTGGACGGTGACGTGCGCATTCTGAACGAAACCCGGCTGGGTGTACCCCTCCTGGACGGTAGCAACCAAATCCAACAGGCTGATTACATTCGGTTCGTGGTTTCCGATACTGTACCCCCCATTGATACGTCGTCGGCGTTGCCTACCAGCGCGGCGAAACCGGCCACTAGTTACGGTTTTGCGCTCAATATGCGCATTCGTACCCAACCCGAAGCGGTGCTGCGGGTGATCCTGGATGAACAAAGCGGCGACGCGCTGGAATGTTCGGGCCGGGCCGACCTGAAAGTAGCCATGTCGGCCCAGGGCGACATTAACCTGGTGGGCGACTACGGGCTGGAAAAAGGCCAGTACGCCATGAATTTGTTCGGCCTGATAAAAAAGGAATTTGCCATTGAGAAGGGGAGCACCCTCCGCTGGACGGGCGACCCGATTGGCGCCGAGGTCGACATCACCGCCGTGTACCAGACCCGCGCGGCCCGTTACGAATTGGTGGCCAACCAGACGTTGACGGACCCGGAGGAAACGGCCGCCAAGAGCCTGGCACCCGTCGGTGTGTATTTGCGTATGCGAGGGGAATTGCTCAAGCCCACCATTACCTTCGACTTGAAAATACCCCGGAGCCTGGTCGGGCAGCTGGACCTCCGGACGGAAGAGGAACTCGCCAAACTCCGGAACAACGAATCGGATTTAAACAAACAAGTGTTCGGCCTCATCGCCCTCAACCGGTTCGTCCTCGACAACGTACCCAACACCGGTGGCGGCAATGGACTCTCGATCAGCGAGAAAGCGAATGAACAGGTCGGGCAAACCGTGAGTCAACTGCTCACCGGTCAGCTCAACAAACTTTCGGACGAGTACTTGGGCGGGGTGGAATTCAGCGTGGACCTAAAATCAGCCACCGAAGGCGCGTACAGCAGCAGTTTGGCGGACAAGCAGTTGGCGGTCAACGTTTCCAAGCGACTTCTCAACGACCGCCTTACGGTGAGCGTTGGCAGCAACGTCGGGCTGGGCAGTTCCAGCACGGCGGCGGGGAGTGGGGGCGGTCAGACCAATGTGAACGATTTGAAAAACATCATCGGTGACTTCAGTGTCCAGTACCGGCTCCTCAAATCTGGCCGTCTCAACTTGAAATTCTTTCGCCGCGTCGACCCCAACATTCTCAACAGCAACAGTGCCTCCATCGTTGGCGCTTCGGTGCAGCACACCCGGAGTTTTAACCGGTTCCGGGATTTCTTCCGCTCCCGAAAGCGGAAAAGGGCCGAGGTTGGGGTAGAATGAGGAAAGAAACGAGGTATCCGCGGTCAGCCCAGAAATTGGATTTCCTTCAAACCAAAGGCGTGAATTGCCGGTCCTTCCGCCACCTGCAATCGGCCAATGGCATCCACGCCAACGATCCGGCCCCGGAAAAGCCGTCCCTGTTGGCTGAACGTACGTTCTTGCTGGTAGCCGTACAGACGAAGCAGGTAGCGCTCCTTGAGGCTTTCCGGTCCCTTGGTCCTAAGCTGGAGGTAGTTGCTTTCCAGGTGTTGCGCCAGTTCCGTTAGCAGTACGGCCAGGTCAAATTCACCGGATCGTTCTTGCGTTGCCATTCGCATGGAAACCGCCTTGTTTTCAACGAACCGCGTTTGGTTCACATTCACACCAATCCCTACGATCGAACTTTCAAGGGTGTGTTTATTGAGGGTGTTCTCCACCAAAACTCCGGCTATTTTCCTATCTTTATGGTAATGGTCGTTGGGCCACTTGATTGTAATGTCTTCCTCCGGAAAGTAGCCGGCTAGGAATTCGTGGATGCCAAGGGAGATGGCCACGCTCAACCCGAACTGTTCGCTGGCTTTGATGAACACCGGCTTGAGGACCAGCGAAAGAACCAGGTTTTTACCAGCATCCGCCTCCCAGTGGTTTCCCCGCTGTCCTCGGCCCGCCGTTTGGTAGTCGGTGACCACGAGCGTGCCCTCGGGCACTGCCGCCTCCCTCAGCAACGACGAAGCAGTGTCATTGGTGGAGTGACAAGTTGGCAGAAAAATCACTTTTCTACCGATAAAGAGCGTTTTGGGTGTAATATTGTACAACTGAACGGATGGAAGGTCCACGCAAGTTTAGTACTTTAGGATGGAAGTAACCAAACCGATTATCAGTTCCGATCAATTGAGTGAGTTGGTCATAAAGGGGATGCAGGAGAAAAAAGCATCCTCCATTGTAGTTCTCAACCTGAAGAAGGTGAGGAATTCGGTGGCGGATTACTTCATTATCTGCTCGGGCAGTTCCGATACGCAGATTGATGCCATTGCCGATTCCGTGGAAGAGGAGATCTACAAGTTATCCCGACAAAATCCCTGGCAAAAGGAAGGCCGGGAAAATAAAGAGTGGGTCTTGCTCGACTACGTAGATGTAGTGGCGCACGTATTCCGGAAGGACCGCCGGGAATTTTACTCCCTGGAAGAGCTTTGGGGTGATGCGCAGGTTACGCACGTGGAGTAGAAACCAGTGTTCATCAGCCCTTCCGACCGGTCGGGAACAGGTGGAGAAACAATCGGCGGTTGAACGCAGTTTTCCGGGTAGAATTCCGTTTTGATTTGGTGGAATACGCAATTTTATAGAAAAGAAAAATGACTGAAAAAGCAAATAACAAGAAAAAATTGGTTCCAAAACCACCCCAGCGACCCAGTTACCAGGTGTGGGTAATTGCCTCTCTCCTCTTTCTGATTCTGGGCATCACGGTTTTCAACAAAAGCACCTCTACGGTTGAAATTGACCGGAAGCGATTTGAAACGATGTTGAAGAACCACGACGTCCGGAACATTGTCATCGTGTCCAACCAAAACCTGGTGGAGATAACCCTTAAGGACGAAGCCCTGAGCAACGAAAAGTACCAGACCGAGATTGCCAAGAAAAGTCCTTTCGCCCTCAGCCAGGGTCCGCATTACCACTTCGCCATCATCAAACCCGAGACTTTCGAACAGGATCTGGAAAAGTTTCAGAAAGGTTTCCCGGAGGAGGAACGCGCGCCCGTCAAAATCGAACCCCGCTCCGACCTGAGCAGTTTCATTGCTACTTGGGGCGTGCTCATCCTGATGTTTTTCGGGTTGTGGTTCCTGATGCGCCGGATGACGGGGGCGGCCGGGCCGGGGGGACAAATATTTAACATCGGCAAATCCAAGGCAGCCCTCTTCGACGCCGAGAACCGCGTGAAAATCACCTTCAACGACGTGGCCGGGTTAGACGAAGCCAAGGAGGAAATCCGGGAGATCGTCGAATTCCTGAAGAACCCCATGAAGTTCACCAACCTGGGGGGCAAAATTCCCAAGGGCGCCCTGCTCGTGGGCCCTCCTGGCACGGGCAAGACCCTGCTGGCCAAAGCGGTGGCGGGCGAGGCGGGCGTGCCCTTCTTCTCGCTTTCCGGTTCCGACTTCGTGGAGATGTTCGTGGGCGTGGGCGCGGCGCGGGTGCGGGACCTGTTTAAGCAGGCCAAGGAAAAAGCGCCCTGCATCGTTTTCATCGACGAGATCGACGCCGTGGGCCGTTCGCGCGGCCGGGGTCAGATTCCCGGCTCCAACGACGAGCGGGAGAACACGCTGAACTCCCTGCTGGTGGAAATGGACGGTTTCGCGACTGATTCGGGGGTAATCATCCTGGCGGCCACCAACCGCCCCGACGTGCTGGATTCGGCGCTGTTGCGACCAGGCCGCTTTGACCGCCAGATCAGCATCGATAAACCCGACATCATTGGCCGGGAAGCCATCTTCAAAGTTCACATGCAACCGTTGAAGCTCTCGGGTGACGTGGATGCCAAGAAGCTGGCGGCTCAGACGCCGGGTTTTGCGGGTGCCGAAATCGCCAACGTGTGCAACGAATCGGCCCTCATTGCAGCCCGCAAAAACAAGACGGCCATTGACATGCAGGATTTTCAGGATGCAATGGACCGGGTAATCGGTGGTTTGGAAAAGAAAAACAAGATCATCCTCCCCGAGGAGAAAAAGATCGTGGCCTACCACGAGGCGGGTCACGCCGTAGCGGGCTGGTTCCTTGAACACGCCAACCCGCTGGTGAAAGTGAGCATCGTACCGCGCGGGGTGGCCGCCCTGGGCTACGCGCAGTACCTGCCGCGCGAGCAGTTTCTGTACACCACCGAACAGTTGATCGACGAAATGTGCATGACCCTCGGTGGCCGGGCCGCCGAAGAGGTGGTGTTCGGTAAAATATCCACCGGCGCGCTGAGCGACTTGGAACGGATTACCAAGGTGGCCTACAGCATCGTGACGGTGTACGGTATGAATAGCAAGATCGGCAACGTGTCTTTCTACGATTCCAAGAAATCGGATTACGAGTTCAACAAACCGTATTCCGAAGCCACTTCCCAAACCATCGACGAAGAGGTTCGCAACATCATCCACGACGCCTACGAGCGTACCAAGCTGTTGCTGAAGGACAAGCGAAACGAGTTGGAAATCATTGCGCAGGAGTTACTCAAAAAGGAAATCATCTTTCAGAACGACCTGGAGCGTTTGATCGGCAAACGGCCGTTCGATACCGAGACGACCTACCAAGCCTACACCAACGGCACGGCGGCGAAGGGCCGGAACCTGGCCGAGGACCCGGACAAACTGGCGGAGGAAAACGAGGAGAACATACCGGCTCCCGTCACCGACGTTTGATGATTGGTTGGCCGGTGGTTTTTCGCGAACGGGGCTTGTTCAGTACGGACAAGCCCCGTTGTCGTCTCACTTGCCGACTTCCTGGTTGCTTTTTGTTTTGAAAACCTGGTTGCTTATTTCACGTGTACTTTTTGGTGGGAAAACGTGCTGTCCGTTCAGGAATTTTTCCCTAAAATAGCAGTGTCATTTAATCTTCTCGGTATGAACCACGATTTTCTGCTTGGCGAAATGGATGAATCTCTCAACAAATTGACGGAAGTGATGAACGAATTTCAGTTGGCCATTTACAAACTGTCCGTTCAAACGCTTGAGATAGAAGGTGAAGTCAACCCGTTGATGAATTAGAATTCAATTGTTCCCGGCGTTACAGGGGTAGACCAACGGTCTGTTCAACAAATGGGGAGGGAAATGGTGAAAGTGGTTCCCCTCCCGGGTTCGCTCTCCACGGACACGCTCCCTTGGTGCTCCCGGATGATGCCGTAACTGATGGAAAGTCCCAGCCCCGTGCCCTTTCCAATTTCTTTGGTGGTGAAGAAAGGCTCGAAGATGCGTTTTCTTACTTCCTCGGTCATCCCCTTCCCGTCGTCTCCAATGGCAATGCACACCCGGTCGTGGCGCATGAAAGTCCGGATGCGGATTTCTCCCCGGTCCGGAATGGCTTGGTAGGCATTGGCAATGATGTTCATGAAAACCTGGTTGAGTTTGCCCGCGTACCCCATTACCTGGCGCACCTCCCCCAATTCCTTCACCAGCCTGATTCGGTCTTTGAGTTCACTTCCCAGCACCAGGATGGTTGATTCAATGCTTTGGTTGATGTCCACGGGTTTTTTTTCATTCTCGTCCGGGCGCGAAAAATTACGCAAGCCCTTCACTATCTCTGCCGTACGACGGGAACCTTCTTCAATACCCGCCAGCAGTTGATGAATTTCGTCCACCAGGAGGCGGTAGTCCAGTTCGTTCTTCAGCACGGCAACTTCGGCAAACGTATCCTGCAAGGCCGCCTTTTCCACGATGTGGTCGTACCGGGCCAGCAGGGACAGGAGGTCGGCGATGTTGCGCTGGAGGGGCGCTACGTTGGCACTCACGAAGTTGATGGGATTGTTGATTTCGTGGGCCACCCCGGCGGTCAGCAAACCCAGGGAGGCCATCTTCTCCGCCTCCATCAACTGGCCTTGGGTGGTTCGCAGGTGGTCGAGGGTGGCTTCCAGCGCTTCCTTTTGCCGGGACACTTCCTCGGTTCGCTCCCGCACCTTCCGCATCAGCACGCGCTCATTGCGCTGCATTTCCCGCGTCCGGTACCGGACGTAAGCGGCCACGGCAAACCCGAAAGCGACGGCACCGAGCCCGTAGAACCAGGGACGTCGGTAGTAAGGGGGCGTGATGATGATTTCCACCGCCACGCCCCGTTCGTTCCAAACCCCGTCGCTGTTGGCCGCCTTGACCCGAAAGGTGTAGTGGCCCGGATCCAGGTTGGTGTAGGTGGCGTTCCGCTTCTGCTTCACGTAGTTCCAATCGTCGAAGCCTTCCATCCGGTAAGCGTATTCGTTCCGTTCACTGTGGATGAAGTTAAGGGCGGCAAATTCAAAGTACAACACGTTCTGCCAGTGACTCAGCTCAATCCGGTGGGTCTCGCTGATGGGTTGCGTCAAAGGCGTCCCGCCTCCGCGGTCGATGGCAACCGGGTTAAAGAACAATTGAAAATCAGTGAGCACGACGGGCGGCGCGTAGGAGTTGCCCCTGACGGAGTCCGGGTAAAAAAAAACCAATCCTTCGGAGCAGCCAAAAAATAACTGGCCCGACGCCCCTTGGTGGCAGGCCCCGATATTGAAGGCGTTGCAGGGCAAGCCACCTTCAACGTTGTACGGAGTAAAGCCCAACCGCGACGGGTTCTCCCGCCGCTTGGTCCGGCAAAGACCTTTGTTGGTGCTCAGCCACAGGTCCCCTTCCTGATCCTCGAGAATGCCGTACACCACGTTGTCGGGAAGGCCGTCCTGGAGGGTGTAGGCCGTAAAAGAGTTGCGTCCGGGATCCAAACGGCAAAGCCCGGCGTCGGTGCCCAGCCACAGATACCCTTGTTGGTCCTCCCGGATGCAGTACACGGTGTTGTTGGGCAAGCTGCGGGCGTTGTTCTTCTGGTTCTGGTAGCGGGTGAAGCGGCGGGTGGCGGGATCGAAACGGTTCAATCCTCCGTTGGTACCCACCCAAACGGTTCCCTGGCGGTCCTGGAACAGGCAGAGCACTTCGTTGTTGCTGAGGGAGGTACTTACCCGGGGCCGGTGGGTGTAGGCGCCAACAACCCGGTGCTGGGTGTTCATTACGTTCAGTCCGCCGTTGGTGCCGATCCAGAGGTTGCCGTTCCGGTCTTCCAACAGGCTCAGCACGTAGTTGCTCAGCAAGCGCCGGGGTTCGGGCGATTGCGCGTCGAACCGTCCGAAATCGCGGCGGGACTGGACCGACATCCGGTTTAATCCGCCGCCGGCCGTCCCCACCCAGAGATTCCCGCGCCGGTCCTTGAGTAGCGCGTAAACGGAGTTGTTACCCAGACTACCGGGATTGGCCGGGTCGTGAACGAAGTTGACAAACTGGCCCGTACGGGCATTGTACCGACTCAACCCGTTGTCGGTGCCCAGCCAGAGCAAATCTTTCCGCTCTTCGTACACGGCGTAGACTTCGTCGCCCGGCAGGGTATTTTCCTGGTTTTTTGCCCGCTGCATTTTCCCGAACCGAACCTGCCTCAGGTTCGCTTTATCCACGCCGGAGCCGTAGGTACCCATCCAAAGCAATCCGGAACGATCCACGCACAGCGAAAGCACGACGTCGTTGCCCAAGCTTTCCGGTTCGTCGGGTGCGTGAAGAAAAGGGGTAACGGCGTTGGTGGCTTGGTTGAGGCGGACCAGGCCCGAACCAAACGTGCCGATCCAGAGGTTGCCCCGGCCGTCGTCAGCCAAACTGTAGATCTCGTCGAGCGACAGTGGCGCGGGCGTTGAATCGCTTCCAGCGGGATTTCGGAAGGTGTGCGTTTGCGGGTCAAACGCGTTCAACCCTGCGTTGGTGCCTACGTAGAGCGTGCCGTTCCGACCCTCCAGCAGGCAACGCACTTCGTGGTTGCTCAAACTGCCGGGCTGGTCGGCTCGGTGCTTGAACACATCCGCGGGTTGACGGTTCCGGTCCAGGCGCACCAATCCGTTCTCCGTACCCACCCACAGAAAACCCGCCCGGTCTTCCAGCAGGGCCGTAACGGCTCCGCTCCCGCGGTCTTCGTCCGCCCGGGGAAGTTCCTGCGTTTCGAACCCGCCCGTTTGGGCGTTGAAAAATTGCAAACCGCGGCGGGTTCCCACCCAAACGCGTCCGACCCGGTCCTGCGTGAGCGTCAACACCGTGTTGTCGGCCAGCGAACCCGGATCGCCGAGTGGACCGGTCCGTTGGGTGAATGATTCGAACGTGTCGGTTCGGCGGTTGTATCGGCTCAACCCCCCGTTGACAGTACCCACCCAGATGAACCCCGCGCGGTCTTCCAGCAGGCACTGGATGTTGTCGCCGGAGATACCCGACGGGTTGGATTCAGCGTGAAGGTAGGTGGTAAAATTGTACCCGTCGTATTTATTCAGTCCCGCCTGCGTTCCCATCCACAGAAACCCCTGGCTGTCCTGCAAAAGGCAGTTAACTACGCTCTGCGAAAGTCCCTGCGCCGTGGAGAGGTGCTCGAACTTAGGCCAGGTGTCCTGCGCCGGACTCACCGTGCGCACGGCAAGCAATACCAGCCCGGATAAACCGACGTTGAGCACCGCGTATTTGACCAGCATCGTCATCCGGTTTGGCGTTCCGGGCTTGACGTTTTCAATACGGAAATTAATCACTCTACCCCGGTTTTTCTCTTTCACAGCCAACTCATTAAATTGGGCCTGATCGGCAACGCATCCACAACTTCCTATTCCATAATTCACAACCCAATCCGCAATCTGTAGCCCTACGAAGCGCAGCCCATAACCTCCTATCCCACCGCGAATCCGATTTTCAGCAGTTCGGGCGGGATGCGGAGGCCGTGGTTTTTGAGTTCATTGGGGTTGATCTCGAACCGCAGCGTGTTGTTTTCCAGGATGATGAAATTGATGCAAGCGCCTTTCCGGGCCAATCCTTCCCGTTCGGCCACTACCAGCGTTGGCTTGCTGTTCACCCGAGCGGCGATGTCCTTCAATTCCCGGCTCTTGGAAGCCGCCACGTAAAGAAGATGCACCCGCCCGATTTCTTCCGTCGAATTGATTTGTCGTACGACAATGCGCTGCCCCCCACCCGCTTTTTTGAGCGAGGCCATCTTTTCCAGTTCCCCCAACACGGGCGAATTGCCGTATACCCCAATCACGAAATCGCCCTGGACACTGGACTCCGGCCAGGAAATGTACTTGGCAAACTTGTAGATGAACAATGACTGGGATTGGTAGTCGATGTCCTGGGCCGACGACGGGTAGAGCAGGCCCAGCCAGGTGAGCATTCCCAGGAGGGCCGCGCGTCCCGCGCGCCGGTAGGTCTGCGCTCGGCAACTCATTCCCGACTCGTTGCTTTGGCTTTGCGGTTTGAAAAGGGAAAGTCGTAGGCCACCTTCAGCACAAATTCCCGCGAAGGGCCCGGCAAGGGAGCGTTGATCCCGAAGTACGGCTGCAAGAAATCGAAACGGGCGTTGAACAGGTTGTACATCCCCATTCCTACCTGCAAGCCTTTCAGGAGCGTTTCGTGGCGGACAAAGGCGTTGAACAGGGCAGAGGGCAGTTTGCGCACCAGTTGCCCGTCCACGTCCTTCGGGCCCGGTCCGGTAAACCGAACGTCGTAACCGTAGCGCGATCCGTAGAAAGTGGCCGTGACGTTGGCTGAAAAACCCCGGCGGAGGTAATACGTGCCGTTGAGATTGACCTTGTGATTGGCAAAGCCGAGTACCTGACGGGAATTTACTTCCTGCCGTAATTCGGGCATCCGGTCGAAGGTACTGACCGAGTAGGCCGTGATGCGGGGCTTGGCCCCTACCGAGTAGAAAGAATAATTCAGGTTGAGCGATCCCCAGGTATCCTTGAGCCGGAAGTCCAGCTCCAGGCCCCGCGTGCCCGTGCGGTTGAAGTTCTGGTACACCGGAATGCCCGCTTCGGCCCCGAATTTTTGGCGGATCAGCTCATCCTGGTAGAAGGAGTACACAATGGGCTGGCGGATGGTGATGTCGTAGACGTTGGCCGTCACGAACGCCTTGCTGCTCAATTGGTAACCCACCTCGGTTTCGAACACCCGCGTGCGTTCCGGCCGGATGCGCTGGTCGAGAAAAATCTGGCTCGTATCGGCGTTGAAAGTGTAGGTGCCGTTGAAGGCGCGGGCCACGTTGCCGACCGAAGGCGCCCGGAACGCGCCGCTCAGCAGGAACTTGAAGTGGAAACGGGTGTACTTCTTGGTCAGGCCCAGCCGGGGCACGAAGGCCCCGCCAAACGAAGAGTTGTAGTCGTAGCGTACCCCTGCCGTGACGTTGAGAAAAGGAAGGTTGAAGATGCCCTGCCCGAAGGCAGCCACGTTAACGTAGGAAACGTCCTGGCTGCCAACCACCAACCGGCCCGTGGTGTTGGCTTGGGCCTGGTCCTTGAACACCTCCGCGCCCCCGATGAAGTTCGTCCGGTGCGTGGCGTCGTAGTTGGCGGTCAGGTTGAGGCGGGCGCGGTAGATTCGGTTCTTCAGGTTCTCGAGCAGGTCGTCTTCCGAAATGCCCCGCGTGGACGGGTACTGCCAGATCGTATTGAGCCGCGGGGTGATGGTGAGCCGGTCGTTGACCTTGAACTGGTAGCTCAACTCGGTGTAGTTGTTTTGCAATCCGTACTTGATGTTCCGCCGCCGGTTGCCGTCAATGCTGGTGACGTCAGTTACTTCG
Organism: Cytophagales bacterium; assembly: GCA_014379925.1. Taxonomy (GTDB): domain Bacteria; phylum Bacteroidota; class Bacteroidia; order Cytophagales; family ES-bin-26; genus ES-bin-26. The sequence continues at coordinate 12,097 of JACMKY010000648.1, forward strand.
TAGAAATCGCCGATGCTGCGCAGGCTGAATTTTTTGTACGTGAAAGAAAAGTTGGAATAGGAAGGATTGATGGCGGAGTTGCCCGCCAGCGAGGAATAAGCGCCCACGCCGTAAAGGTTGAACAACGAGTCATTCCGGTAAAAGCCGTACGCCGACCGGTCGCTGCGTTGCCCGCGGCCTTCGAACATGGAAAAGCTGATCGTCTTGCTCTTCCAGCGGGTTCCCGCGTACAAATAAAAATTCTGCCGCCCGTAGGTGCCGCGCATTTGTCCCAGCGTGCCACCGACGGAAATGCCCCGCAGCTCCCGCGCTCCCTTGGTGACGATGTTGATCACGCCGAACTCGGCGAAGCCGCCGTAGGTGGCCGAGCCCGG
>JACMKY010000649.1 GCA_014379925.1 Cytophagales bacterium
CGGCAGCACCGGGGTCGCCTTGGGGGCCGAGGGCGCCTTCTTCTTTTTTACAACCGAACGACAACACGGCGATGGATAGCACAATTGCCCTAAATACGCCAGTGGATAATAACATAAGGGGTTTTTTTATGGTTTATAAAAGTTTCCCCAAAAGTATCGACCCGGCAAATAGGATTCAGTTGACTTTGGACGGGATTGCTACGCCGTAGGAAATCGCGCAAATTGTCCGGGAGTTGACGCCTGCCTCGTTTCGCGGGGGCGCAATCCGGGCCACAAGCCCCGTTACGTCCGTGCGCGGGACCCGGGTGCGAAGCGGATATCTGCGGAGGGTCTTTCAATCCAGCAACGAGTCGAAAAGCCAGTTGACGAACGAGAGTACGAAGCTGAAAAGCAAAGCGGGAAAAAATCCGTTGACCCGGAATCCGCTGATCAGCGCATCCGTGAGGTAAATCATCAGGACGTTGATTACCAGCAAAAACAGCCCCAACGTCAGAATGGTGACCGGAATGGTCAGCAGGGTCAGCACGGGCTTCACCGTGGCGTTGAGCAACGACAGGATGAGGGCCACCAGCAGGGCCGTGCCGTAGCCGGTCACGCTCACGCCCGAAATCAGGTAATCGCCAATGAACACGGCGGCGCCACCGAGCAGGATTTTGATCAGAAAGTTCATGGTTGATTTTTTTGACGCCGGTAAGTTATTGAACCGTCCGGATAAATCAGGATGCAAAGGAAAATTAGCCGACATCGACGAATAAACTGCCTCTCCTCCGTCCCGGGCACCGGACTGCCAGCCGGCTTTTGCACGACACAAGCCGGTGTAAGGTTTTCGTCCTTGTTGGTTTGTGTTCACCGACCGCGGAGTGCTACTTTGTAGAACGACCAAAACGACCGCTCAACCGACATGCTGGATTTCCTTTCGCCTACCCCAGCCCTACTGGATTTTCCCGGGTGGCACGACTCCTTTGCCGCGTGCTGGGCGCACGCCTCCGACGCGGTGGTGATCGCCGATCCGGAAGGTCGGTTGCTTTACGCGAACCCCGCTTACCAGGCACTCTACGGGCTGGAAGAAGACGAAACCGCTGGTTCCCAAGAGGAACGGTATTTTGACACGTTGTTCCAGGAAAGAAGTTCGTACGCATCCCGGCAAAAATACGGGGCGCTGTTCGGGCACGAAGCGGAAAACCACCTGATGGAATCCCGGATTGTCTGGGGCGACGGCTGTGAGCGGATCATCGAAACGGCTTTGCACTTCATCCACCACCACGGCGAACGCGTGGCGATGGTGGCGGTCATTCGCGACATCACGGGCAAGCGAATCGTTCAGGAAAGGAAGCAACTGGATAGTGCGCTGGTGGAAAGCGAGCGAAAATACCGCGCCGTCTTCAACCAGACCTTTCAGTTCACTGGCCTGATCAATCCGGGTGGCATTTCGCTGGAAATTAACCAAACCGCCCTGGATTTCGCGGGTGTCCTACAGAATGATCTGGCCAACAAGCCTTTCTGGGAAGCGCCTTGGTGGAGTCCCGCGCCAAAGATTCAGCAGAAGCTGCGTACGATGGTTGCGGAGGCCGCCCAAGGCAACCCGGTTCGGCATGAATTCGAGTGGAAAGGAAAAGAAACGGTGCTGACCGTGGACTTCTCCCTGACGCCCACCAAGGACGAGCACGGCCGGGTAACGCTGCTCATCGCCGAAGCCAGGGACATCAGCGATCGGAAAGGGACGGAAACGCAATTGCGCGCCAGCGAAGAAAAGTACAAGGCTTGGTTGGGGGCGTTTCCGGTGGGCACGCTCCTCACCGACGAACAGGGAAACGTGACGGAGATGAATCCCGCCTGGGAACGCGCCTTGGGCGTAAGCAAGGAGGACCCCCTGCACCGCCCCGCCGATGATTCCTGGAAGCTGATCGACGGACAAGGCAACCCGCTTGCCCCGAACGCGTTTCCCGTCCGCCAGGCGCTGGCCGAAAACAGAACGTTTTGCAACGAAGAGATAGGGGTGGTGAAACCCGACAAATCGGTTGCCTGGCTCCACGTAACCGCGACACCCGTGGCGTTGCGGGGCTACGGAGTGGCGGTGGCGTGCGTGGATGTCACCCAAAGCCGACTTGATCAGGAGGCCGTGCGGGCCAGTGAGGCCCGTTACCGGTTGCTGTTCGACAACACCCGGTACGCCATCCTGCGTACCACGCTCGGGTTGGAAATCGTGGAAGCCAACCCCGAAGCTTGCCGGTTATTCGGTCATTCCGAAGGGGAAATGCGGCAACTGGCGCCCGATGACCTGCCGCCCGCCCTGATGGCGGCGGTGAGAGAAGTGGTTCAAACGGGAAAATTTAAGGGAGAGGTGCGTTTTCAGAAAGCGGACGGCACGGATTTCTGGGCCGACATCACCATCAAACCGCTTTCCTACGAAAACGGCCAGCAAGAACTGGGCATCACCCTCCGTCTCGTCAAGTAATCATTCGGGGAAAGGCAGTCTGCTTCTCCCCGGCCTACTTATGCCGTTGACGCAGGACCTCGATCACCTCGTCCAGATCCACGTTCTTGTGCTCGAGCA
>JACMKY010000650.1 GCA_014379925.1 Cytophagales bacterium
GCTTCGTGACCAACCGGGATCAAGTAAAGAAAGACAACGCAACCCGGGCCGAATTCGCGATTCCAACGGATAAACCCCGGAAACCCGCCATTGCGTACGTGCGGATAGAAGCGGAAGATGAGCGCGGGGAGCGGGTGTTTTCCCAACCCATCCGGTTCAACGCGTAAAGCTTTCAGCGCGTACCCGCCTCTCACGGAGTCACCTGTTTCAAAGTCCAAAGAAATGAAACCTAAAACAATATCCTCTAAAAGTAGACAAGCCAAGGCGTTGGAATCAATGCCGCGGATTAGCTCGCAAAGGCGAAGCCACCTGCTGGTCCCCGGTCTGGCTTTGCTGGCTTTGATCGGGCTGGGTGGCTGCGGTTCCAACCAGCAATCTTCCGAACCGGAAAACCGGCTGGCCGAGGCACCCGACGCCTTTCCGGCGCAAGCCCAGGTAGGTCCCCAGCCGGACAGTACTTTTGTGGTGGCCACCTCCCAGATCATTGACCCGGCCGGGGAAACGGTCGCTTTCCCCGGCCGGCCGGTCGATCTGGCCCTCAATGCCGCCGGAACGGTGGTGGCGGTGAAAAACAAGAATGACCTCGTTTTCCTCCGCGCTGCCACCCACCAGATCCAGCAAACGCTCCCCCTGCCCAGCGGGGGGTTCACCTTTACCGGCATCGCCTGGAGCACCAACGGGGAAAAGGTCTGGACCACCGATACCAAGGGGTATTTGCGCTCGGCGAAGGCGACCAACGGGGTATTTGCCTGGCAGGATTCGATTCGGCTGCCGGGCCCCCAGCCAGCCGATGAAGACGGACCCTACCCGGGTGGTCTGGCGCTGGACGAAAAACGAGGGCATATCTACGTGGCTTTGAGTCGCAACAATGCCCTTGTGGTAGTGAATCTTGCCACGGGGAAAGTGGAAGCGCAAATTCCGGTGGGGATTGCTCCTTACACCGTAGTCATTCAAGACGACAAGGCTTACGTCTCCAACTGGGGTGGTCGTCAGCCCCGGGCCGGCGATAAAACCGGTCCTTCCGGGGGTTCTTCGGTGGTTGTTGACCCCAAGACCGGCGTTGCTGCATCGGGTACCGTTTCAGTAGTGGACGTGGCCAGTCGGAAAGTCATCCGGGAAATAGCGGTTGGGCTGCATCCGGGTGGGATGGTATTGTCGGCCGATGGCGCGCAGCTGCTGGTGGCCAACGCCAACAGCGATCTGATTTCGGTTATTGACACCAAGTCGGATCAGGTTACCAAAAGCCTGACTTCCAAACCCGCGCCGGAGCTTCCCTTCGGCAGCGCGCCCAACGCCCTGGCCATTGCCCCGGACGGGAAAACCCTCTTTGTGGCCAACGGCGGCAACAATCACCTGGCGGTCATTGACCTTACCACCGGCCGGGTAAAAGGGTTAATCCCCACGGGCTGGTACCCGGGGGCGGTGGTGCTATCCCGGGACGGGCGCCACCTTTTGGTGGCCAATACCAAGGGCGTAGGGAGCCGACAAGCCGGGTTGCGGGAACGGGGTTACAACTCCCACGATCACTCGGGTTCGGTCTCCTTCATTGCCGTACCCAATGCCGATACCCTGGCGCAGTACACCATCCGGGCCGCCACGGCGATGCGCTTGCCCAAGATCACCCAAACGCTGCCGCTCGATCGAGTGAAAGCGCGGATCGTTCCGGTACCCACCCGGCCCGGGGAAACCTCGGTAATCAAACACGTGCTCTACATCATCAAGGAGAACCGGACCTACGACCAGGTTTTCGGTGACCTGCCGCAGGGCAACGGGGACACTGCCTTGTGTCATTTCGGGAGAAAGGTTACGCCCAACCACCACGCGCTGGCCGAAAAGTTCGTTTTGCTGGACAATACCTACTGCAACGGGGTGTTGAGTGCCGATGGACACCAGTGGGCCAACGAGGGTTACGTCACGGATTACATCGAAAAAAGCTTCGGGGGGTTTGTCCGCAGTTACCCTTACGACGGTACGGATGCCCTGGCGTACGCCTCCTCCGGCTTCATCTGGGATCAGGTCCTGCGGGCCGGTCTGACGTTCCGCAATTACGGGGAATTCGTGCAGGCGAAAGTTGCGCCGGAAGGGGCTACCTGGCAGGAAGTTTACGACGATTACCAGAACGGAACCAACCGCGTAAAGATCCGGTCCACGACCCAACTGCATACCTTGGCGCCGTACCTTTGCCCGACTTTTGTCGGCTTTCCCAGTTCAATACCCGATGTTTACCGGGCGGGTGAGTTTATCAAAGAACTGCGGGCGTTCGAAAAAGCCGATTCCCTGCCCAACTTTATGATCATGCTCTTGCCCAATGACCATACCACGGGAACGCGGGAAAACTTCCCGACGCCCCGGGCGCAAGTGGCGGACAATGACCTGGCACTGGGACGGATCGTAGAAGCCGTCAGCAAAAGCAAATTCTGGCCGGAAACGGCCATTTTCGTGGTGGAGGACGACCCGCAGGCGGGACTCGATCACGTAGACGGACGGCGTACGGTGGCGCTTTGCATCAGTCCCTACACCCGACGAGGGGCAGTGGTCAGCACGCATTACAATCAAAACAGCATCCTGCGTACGATTGAGTTGATGCTGGGGCTGCCTCCCATGAGTCAGTTTGATCTGGTCGCCAACCCAATGGTGGACTGCTTCACCGACCAGGCGGACTTTGGTTCCTATACGGCCTTGCCTAACCAGATTCCACTGGACGAAATGAACCCCAAGGTTTCGGCTTTGTCCGGCAAGCAGCGGTATTACGCCCGCCAATCAATGGAACTGCCCCTTGACGAGATTGACCAGGCGGACGAAGAAATGCTGAACCGCATTTTGTGGCACTCCGTGAAGGGCTACCACGTACCTTATCCCGCGATGGCTCAAAACGATCGCGCAAAAACGGATCGATAAGCCAACGCTTGATTGCTTAAACGGGAAATGGTGGCGCACCGCGGCGGGCGTGATTGATCCGGCCCGGGCGTATCGTCCAAAGGGCGGACACCATGCTGATTTCTTACCCTAATCCCTTCACCGGGTAAATCGTGGTTCAGAGAGCGGTTTTTGGATTTGGCCAGCACTTGCGCTAACTAGCCGACCCAACCCAAACTGCCCGTCCGTGCCGCACCTCTACGTCCTGCTCCTGATTCTGGCCCTGAGCATTGCCTTCATTGTCTTCATGACGGCCCGCGTCCGGCTGAACGCCTTTTTTGTGTTGCTCATGGCGGCCATTGGCGTCGGACTGGCCGCGGGCTTACCCGCCTCGGAAATCCTGACTACGCTCAAGAAAGGGTTTGGCAGTCTGATCGAAGCCATCGGGATCGTGGTGATCGCCGGCACGGTGCTGGGGGTGATCCTCGAAAAAACCGGTGCCACCACGCGCATGGCGGCGTACCTGCTGGCGAAGGCCGGGGAAAAAAACGCGGCCCTGGCCATCAGCCTCACGGGCTTTCTGGTCGGGTTGCCCATCTTCTGCGATTCGGGTTTCGTGGTGCTGAGCGGCTTGAACCGTTCCCTGGCCGGGCGTACCCGCACCCCCATGGCCGTGATGGCCGTCTCGCTGGCCACGGGCTTGTACGCCGTGCACTGCCTGGTTCCCCCGCACCCCGGCGTGTCGGCGGCGGCCGGACTGATCGGCGTGGATCCGGGCCGGCTGATGCTGGTCGGGACGTTGGTGGCCGTGCCCGGGGCGGCCATCGGGTACGCGTGGGCGCGTTTCCGGGGCAGAGACTACCCCCAACTTCCGCCCGATCCCACCCCGGAAACAGAACCGGTGGCCGGGACAAACCAACTTTCGGCCGGCCGGGCTTTCCTGCCCATCGCGGTTCCCATCGCCCTGATCGCCCTCAAGGCAGTGCTGGTTCCAGGCAGCCAACCCCCGGTGGGCGGGTACGCCCTGGTTGGTTTCGTGGGCGACCCGATCGTGGCCCTGCTCATCGGCATTGGCCTGGCGCTGACCTTGGTCCGGAACTGGAGCGGTCCTTTCGTCAACGGCCTGCTGACGGAAGGCGTGGACAAGGCCGGGCCGGTGCTGGCAATCGTGGCGGCGGGCGGGGCTTTCGGGGCGGTGCTGAAGGCCACCGGCATCGGCGATTCGCTGGGGCAGGTGCTGGCTCCGCTGCAACTGGGCATTTTCCTGCCCTTCATCATCGCCTCCGTTCTCAAAACCGTGCAGGGCTCTTCCACGGTGGCCATCATCACCACGGCTTCGCTGGTAGGGCCGCTCTTTCCCGAACTGCGCCTGGATTCCGACTGGGGACGCCTCCTGGGAACGCTGGCGATGGGGGCGGGTTCGATGATGGTGTCCCACGCCAACGACGCCTTCTTCTGGGTGGTTACCCGCTTTTCCGACCTGGAGCCGGGCGTGACTTTCCGGGTGTACTCCACGGCCACCCTCCTGATGGGACTGCTCACCCAGGCAATCGTCTTTGGGCTGTCGCTGGTGCTGCGGTAAGGGGCGTCCTTCCGCGCCGGCTGATCACGTCAGCCCGGTGATTCCGGCGACGACGCCCAAACCAGGTCGTTCGGTCTTGTTGCGTGGGTTAAGATTCCTTGCCAACGTTGATTTTTTAGCCGGACAACTCAATCGACAGCAGACCGGACCGGTACCAGAAAGGCCGCCCGGGGAAACCGGAGCGGCCTTTCTGGTTGCGTCGTGGCGGGTAAGCCTACTGCTTTTTTGCCAGAACCGGATCGGAATTCTGGTCGGTTCCGAACCCGTCCAGGTCGCTGTCTTTGTTTTTCAGCCCGTCGCGACGCCGGGGCGTTTCCCGGGCTTTCTGGTTGGTGTTCGTTGTGGCCCGTCGTTTTGCGGTGCTTTCGGCTTTTGCTTTTTCATGGCGTGGTAGATGATTACTCGGTTGTTGCGGGTCTACGAACCGGGGGCCGCGGGAGTTTTTGGAGACCGGCGTCAGTTGGGTGATTGGGTTACGGAAAAGCAAGGCTTGGGATCCGACTTACGGTTGCACCCGGTGGCAACGGTCCCGTGAGAGAGCATGGAGGATTTTGGATCGGCTTCCGCGGTTCAAACGGCAGGCAGATTGGAACGTTTTGAATTTTGTAGGACTTACGCAAAGCACTTCCAAATCTTCCAAAAGGCAGGGTCTTACCCTCGCTTGTCAAATGGCCACTATCCTCCTTAAACCCTATCGGGCTTCGTAGTTCGTAGTTCGACTGCGCTCACTATCGCTCAGCCTGACTTAACCCCAATAAGGAGTAAGTTGTCAGGCTGAGCGGAGCGGTCCGCCGCTGCGGTCGACGCCCGGTTGAATTTAAAGTGGGGAGATAGGTAATTTCCGTCTAAATTTAACAACCGCCGCGGCGGACCGCTTCATCCTGGAGGGGGTTAGGGCATGTTGCGTAAGTCCTATTTCGAAAGAAATCAAAAAAGAGCGATTGACTATCTAGGCGCGATTGGCTAGCTTGGGAAAGCATTGCCTCTCCTCCCGCCGTCTTGACCATGACGCTCTCTCCCTTGGATCTGTTTATTTTGTTGGGCACGCTGCAAGGCGTCATTCTGGCCGCATTGCTGTGGTTCAACCCGAAGGGCACGCGGCTGGCCAACCGGCTGCTGGCCGGACTGATGGCCTTACTAGCTTCCGCCTGTCTGGCCGTCGGCATCCCCGTCGCCAACTCCTGGATCAGTTGGATGCTGGATGTGGTGCCGCTGGTCAGCGTGATGCCCATCGGCCCCATCCTTCTGTTCTACACCAAGGCCTTGCTTGACCCTTCCTTCCGGCTGGGCCGCCGTGAACGGCTACATTTTCTGCCGGTCCTACATTGGCTCA
>JACMKY010000651.1 GCA_014379925.1 Cytophagales bacterium
GAAGCCGCCGACCGATTCCGCCAGCATTTACTGGCGCACCCGCCGGATACGGTGCTGGTGCCCTGGCGCCGGGACCCGCACGGCGATCACCGCGCCACCGGGCAGTTGGTGCACCGCGCCCTGGCAGGGTTTCCTTCCCGGCCGCGCGTGCTGGAATACCCAATCTGGGTGTGGGCCCTGGCCCGGCCGGCCGACTGGCCCGCGGCAGGGGAGGTGCAGGGTTGGCGGTTAGATATCCGGGACGTGCAAACCCTGAAACAGCGGGCGATTGCGGCCCACCAATCGCAATTGACGGAGCTGATCGACGACGATCCGGACGGCTTTCGCCTGACCCCGGCAGTGCTGACGCACTTTGAACACCCCTGGGAAGTATTTTTGGAAGCGCTTCCCTCGGTTCCTTGAGGCGGTTGGGTTCGTTGGCTTGGCCGGTTTGGTATTCCACGTTCATTTGTCTTCACCCCTGAATCCTCCTTTGTATGCCTGCTGGCGAGTCGCTTTCCCCCGGTTATTTCGAACGGTTGTACACGGAGAACCCCGATCCCTGGGGATTCGAGACGCGCGCGTACGAACGCGAAAAGTATGCCACCACGTTGGCGGCCTTGCCAAGAACCACGTACCACAACGCCCTGGAAATCGGCTGTTCCATCGGGGTGCTGACCGAGCAGTTGGCCGGTCGGTGCGGAGCGTTGCGCGCGGTAGACGTGAGCGAAACGGCCCTGCAACGGGCCCGTCAGCGTTGCGCACGCTTGCCACACGTGCGCTTGGAACGCCGACAACTGCCCGGTGAATTTCCGACCGAGCAGTACGACTTGATTCTGGTGTCGGAAGTGGGGTACTACTGGTCGGCGGCGGACCTGGTGCGGGCACGGCAGGCGATAACCGACGGCTTGCGGCCGGGCGGTCACCTGCTGCTGGTGCACTGGACTCCCTACGTGGCCGACTATCCCCTCACCGGCGATGCGGTGCACGAGGCCTTCCTGGCCGTTCCCGATCAATTACGTCATCAATTCGGGCAACGGCACGCCACCTACCGGCTCGACCGGTTCGAGCGGACAGAGGGGTAGTTTGCCCAGCAAGTGGCGTAACTCCCGGATGGCGGAACGAATGTCCACCAGCGGCCAGCGCCGTTGCCAGGGCCCGTCCGGTTGATCCAGGTGGTGCTGGACAGCCTCCCACAGGGAGCCGAACGGGTGCGGAAGGGCCAGCAGGGAAGTCAGAACCGGCGGCTCCAGGCACAGCGTTTCGGCCAGTTGCTGAACGGGGAGCGGGGAACCCGGCCCGCTGCGCCACCGTTGGCGGAGTGCCCGCTTGGCCCGGAAGCGCGCCGTAGCGGCCAGGCCACTCTCCACCCGGAACGGGACGAGTTGGTGTTCCATGGTTCCCCAAAGCCGCAACTGCGCCGCCATGCCCCACGGCGTACGCCCCCGCGAACGTCCGGAAGTGTGCACGCGCACCAGCGGACTGTGGCGGATGCGGGCGTCGGCCTGTTTCAGGGCGCGGTACAACGCCACGTCTTCCAGGGAAGGAAGCACGGGCAAGCCGCCTACCCGTTCGTACGTTTCGGCGGTCAGGGCCAAACTGGCCCCGAACATCTGGTAATGGCGGGGCCACAGGTCCGCGGGATCGGGATCCAGGCGTGATTCCAGTTGGCTTCTCAGCAGCCGGTAACCTACATCCAACAGGTGGTAACGCCGACCGGGCGTGATGGTGCCGGAAGCCGGTGCCGAAGGGTCTTTTTTTCCGGGACGGCCCACCAGGATGCGTCCGCCGACGGCATCTGCCCCGCGCGCTACTTCGTGGATCATTCCCGACACCCAGGTAGGGGCTACCCGGGTGTCGCCGTCCGTAGAAGCAATGATGCCCCGGGGCCGTCCCACGCCCAACAACCGGCGGGCCGCTTCGTCCATGAGCAAGCGCCGGGCGTATCCCACGTGGGCCTGCGGGGGCGGCAGTTCCCGTTCGATGAGGTGCAGCGAAAAGTCGGGGTGCCGGCGGGCGAAATCGCGCACCAGCGGGGCGGAGTCGTCCCGGCAGTTGTTGGCCAGGATCAGCACCTCGTAGGTGGCGCAGTCCAGCCGGTTGCCCTGCCCATCCGTCTGGTGGTACAAGGCCCGGAGCGTACCAGCAAGACGCCGGGCTTCGTTGCGGACGGGAACAATGACGCACACTTGCAGCACGGGCAACGGAGAAATGGTCACCAACGGCGTTTTAGGCACCGAAGCGGATTCGTAAGTCATGCGGAAACAGTTAAAAGGGGACGCCCATTTTTCCGGACGATACTCGGGTCTTCCCGCGGAAAGCAACCCTGCCCGACGCCCGAAAGGCTGCCGCAATCGCGCGCGAGGCTGACCCGGTGGAAAACAAACCGCCTGTTACCGGCGTTTGTTCGCCGCATCCGGACTGGTAAACCGTATCTATTCGGACGGGCTGGTGAGTGATATTTATACGGGAGAACGGGGTAGCTTGGTTGGAGGCGTAGAGGTCAAAGCGCCCGCCGGCGGATTTTTTTGGGGTGGGCAGCCAGCGGTTTAAATGAGACGAGCTGGCGCAGCCAAGAGGAGGCGATGGCATGGATGACCCTCGCCTCGTTCGCGCGATGACTTTTATAAAAATTTGACTTGTAACTAGTTGAAAGAGCATCATTCATCTTAAGCGGTTCAAATACGGGTCAAGTGCTGCCAGTGCTTCCATGGGCTTACCGAGCAAGATCTGGCGTAGTACGTCCAACCCCTTCCTGAAAAAACTACTGCTTACTGCTTGGTGAGCAAGAGTATTGGTTAAATGGGACTCGGTAATCCACCTGCTTAACGGGTGGTTGTGTTCTGAAGGCTACGTTTTTTTGTCAACTTCACTGCCTGAGCAAATACAAGAAGCAGCCTCATGGGGTCCGGAAATGGGATTACCGTTAGACGCCCAAGTACGTTTCCGGGCACTGACGGGGGTGGTCAAGGACTTAGTCGAACACGATATTGGTTTGTTGGGCGAATGGAAGGCTGGTGAAGTGATTGAGCTTAACCTGCAGGCTGACCACATTCATCTCGTGATTAGCCTTTCACCCAAAATATCGGTTGCGGAGTTGATGGGTACCCTGAAGGGAAAGCTAGCGATCAAACTCTTCAAGAGCGATCCTCAACTCAAGAAGAAACCCTGCTGGGGTAACCATTTCTGGTCACGGGGATATGATGAGGACCCTATTCGTCGGTACGTCAACTATCAGGAGGGGAAAGATCGAAAAGAGGAAAACCACAGTGCCAACTTCGATTTGTTCGACTCGCCCACCTGAGTTGGCGGCGGGCTATGCCCGCAACTTTCTACCAAATCTACCTGCTTTGCAGGTGGTTTTTTAATTTAATTGGCTTTTGATTAACACGTTGTGTTTTCAAAAGCTAAAAAACAGATTTAATAACAAGATTGTGTACCGTCTGTCATTCATGTTTTGTACGATTCTGTCAGTCAATATCAATCAGCGTCCACTCCACGTAAAGCGTGCAAAATACTGAATAATCAGCCACTTATATACTTTACGTGGCAGACGGCGTACCTTGAATTGAAGAGCTGGGTAAATACGATTACAACCCAACCCGCTTCCGGTGACGGCGGCGGCTGAGCAGTCCAATTAAGCACGGAAAGCCTGCTTCAGTTTACTGCCACCCTTCGGGTTTTTGGGCGGTCTGATTGAGGCTTTCCTGGCAAGGCTTGCACTCGTTCCAGAGCGGATACTCCGCTTTCTGAAAAGGGGGGTTGGGTGCCCGGTACCGGTTGATGTACACGATTTTTCGCTTGCGGGCCGAAACCTGGAAGTAGCCCAATACCGTCTCTGCCGGCTCAACTGTAGAACCGATCTTTTTATTTGCTTTGAAAGTTAGCAGAGCGACTTTCACCGATCAAAGAGACCTAAGCCTATTGTGCCTTCCAGGAGAAGATTCGTGCTTAAGTACCTGGGCAATTAAAGTTTTTGCGATGCTGATGACTGGAAAGCACAATTGTTTATTCGTCAACGTAAAAATGCAGGTTTGATCCTTGCTCAACGGACAGAAATCAGGCGCTTATATCATCAAAAACACGTTCTGGTAAAAGACCTCGTGGGCATCTAGGTAGCCATCTCTTTTGAATTCACCGCTGCCTGTATATCCAAAACTTCGTTCACGTATTTTTCGCAAAGCAGCTGCGGATTGTAGGCAGAAAACTCTTCGTTGAGTTGGCTGATAGTGGTTTTATACGCAGGGTTGCTCAATATTTCTGCTACACTATCCCGGATTTGAGCAGGGGTTGGTTTTTCCGTTTTCAGGTTAATGCCTAATTTAAAATAGCCGACCCGGGCATTGATGTCATTCTTTCCTTCGTGAATACCCGCAACTACCAAGGGCAATTTGTTTTTGATGCTTAGCAAAACACCGCCGTACCCGCCATTGGTGATGTATACCTGGCAGAACGGCATAACGGTGTCGAAAGGAATAAAATCTTCAATCACCAGGTTGGGTTGCGGATACCTCTTTCGCAAAGCTTCGGTCTGAGAACCGCCGGTCGTGGCGATGACCAGGTAATCGGTGCCTTTGAAAGCTTCCAGGGTAGGCACTATAATCTTTTCCGGATCTTTTTCTACCGTTCCCTGGGTCACTAAAATTACTTTGGAATACTGATTGACTTTCGCGAAGTGCTGAAAAGCCGGCTTGCTACCCGGACTATAGGGCAGCAACGGCCCTATGAAACGGATGTTCGTACTCAAATCACTTCGTTGATACTCGAATTTCGGTGTACCATTCTGAAGCACCAGGTTTGATTTCCGGTACATGGTATCGAAAACATTTCCTTTTTCCACTTTCAAGCCGTTTGCCTGACAAATACTTTTGATCAAGGCATTCGATTCCCGGAAAATCAGTGCATCGGATACAAAACGGAACACATCTTGCTTCCTCCGTCCCCAAAACGAGGACGAAGGGGTAAGTCCTAAACCGGCGGGCGGTAAATCTTTCGAACGTTCAGATAAAGGAATAACGCCTACCGCAATTACTGGTTTGCCTAATTTTTCCTTTATAAAAAGAAGACCAGTAAAAGCAATGTCGGTAATCACCAGATCAAACGGAAAATCTGCTGAAATTTCTTTGATGTCTTCGTAGTATTCCTTGCTACGAAGGATAAAGCTGTGTTTCAAGTCGAACTTTAACTTGCTGACCTGACTTTTGTGTTTCTTTCGTTCAGGAAATATCTCCTCCGGATCACCCGCCGATACATCAAAGGCCCGCTTCAGGGGGTAGAATGGAATGCCAAGTTCCTTGATCTTTTCTTCGTACGTCACACTGGTATACCAGCGAACATCGTGTCCTTGATTTTTAAGGTGAATGGCCAGGCTGGTCAGGGGATTGAAGTGACCATCGGCGGGAAAATTGGCAAATAAAATACTTTTGGATTGCATAATAAAGTGGGTTTATCAAATTTGCGTTCACGTAACCAAAAAAGCTTGGCGGCCATTCTTCCGTCGGTGGAATATAAAATTTTCCTTTCGGGGAAGCGAATTACTTTAATCTACTATTCGTATTCAGGAAAACGATATCCAGATAGCCATGCATAGTCCGGTAAAAGGTGGTAAAAGGTATGGTGTTTACCGGAATATTGAATAAGCGCGTAAGGAAAAATAGTCGCCGTTTCACCAACCGTTTGTCCACGTGATACCGTTATTGGTTAACTGGGGTTGGATCGAATAAACCAGGCAAGGCATTCTTATCAACGCTGCGGTTGGTGTTGATCTCACTCTGCGGAATCAGCAGCCGTTGCGGCAAACCAGGCGCCGTGCTGTTTTTAACCAGTACGCCGATCACGTTTCTTTTTCCTGACAAGGTTCGCGCCCTTCTCACGTCGTTGAACGCTTCCACCTGACCAATCAGGCTGAGGTACTTCTCCGTAAGGATTTCTTTTAGCAGAGCCTCCTCCCGTAGGGATCCCGCTTGGTTGAGCAACTGCCCTGCCTCAAAGTCCGCCGTCTGGTAGGCATCGTATCTGGGCTTGCCGAAGCTGGTGTATTCGTTGGTTTGGTGGTAGTTGCGAACGGTGTTCAGGGCTGACAACGCTTCCGCAAACTGATTGGTCCGCAAACAGGCTTCGGCCAGAATCAGCTGGTTTTCTTCGAAGGTAATCAGGGGAAAATCGGTGTCTCCCGCAAAAAAACCTTTGGCGCCGGTGTTCGGATTTGCACTCGCCGGGGTAAGGGCATAGAAGTACCGGGCTCGGGCAATTTCGTCCGTTCTGGGGTTGTTTCGGATTTGCAGCAAGCTGACGGCGTGGGTTCCCTGGGCGCTGATGTCGCCTGGTCGGCTTAAGGTCAGAAAGTCAAAATAGGGATTCATATCCAGGCCTTTTGCGGTTCCGGCGTAGGGCATTCTCAGGTCCTGGTTGGCGTTTATTCCTTGCCGGGCTTGTTCGAGCGCCGCCGGATAATCTCCCGTGTGCAGGTAATACCGGGCTTTCAGGGTACGGGCGGCGGCAATCCATTTGGTGCGGTCTCCGCCGTAGAAGATATCCCGGACGCCCAACGCAATGCCCTGGCCGTTCAGGTTACGAATACCACTGTCCAACTGGCTTTGTACCAGGGTATAAACCTTCCTTTGCGGATCAAAAGCCGGGGCAGGGAACCGGACGTCGTCGAATGCCTGGGAATACGGAATATCGCCCCACAAGGCCGTAGCCATCCCCATCGTGTGCGCTTCCACAACCTGGGCAATTCCTCTACTCCAGTCGTTTCCTTCCTTACCGGCCCGGTCCTGAACAAGGCGGGCTTGCTTGCCCACCAGGTGATAGGCATTTTCCCAGGGACTGTCGTAATCGTTGGCATCGGTCAGGTAGCTGTTCAAGGCCAGGTACTGCCGGTTGCTGCCGGTCAGCTGGCCAGTTAAGATGGCCGATATCCGGGATAATTCCGAACTGAAAACAAACCCCTGAGATACCAGTAGCGCGGTCATCAACTGGTCGGTGGGGGCATTTTGAGGTACATTCGGGCTCACGTTGTAGCCGTCGGTAAATGTTTCGCAACTACTGATGCTGAGCGCAAGCCCGCCGGTGAGCAGGATTTTAGGGAGTGTTTTCATAGCAGAGGGGCAATGATCATTGGTCAATGGGCTACTGGTTCCGTTGAGGATTAATACTGAATGCGGATGCTGAAAATGAGCGAACGGGTTCCGGGATTGTTGCTTACGTCGGCTCCCCGGGCATTGGAAGGGCCGCTTACGTTGGTTTCAGGATCTACCCCACGGTAATTTGTCCATAGCAGCAGGTTGCGTCCGGTAATGGAAAAGTCAACGGTTTGCAGCTTGGAAGCCTTTTGAAAATCGGGGGTATTCAGGGTATACGAAAGGCTCACTTCCCGCAGACGGGAAACGTTGACGCGTTCTACGAACTGATCCAACGGACCCACAAAACCGCCTCCCAAGCCCTGGTACCAGGTTTGATCCAGGGCTACCGGGCCCGCCCCGAAATCTTCCAGTCTTCCCCGGAAGGTGACGGAACCGTCTTCTCCGGCCGGATACAGCTGACTTAAATTTTTTCCGGAAAAGTTTCGAATCGTAGCTGCGTCTTCGGCCGCAACCGTTGTTTCTACCCCCGTATCGGCGTGGGTCCCGAAGAAATACAGGCTGGCTTTGGTTCCGTTGGCCACGTCCATTTGATGAACGTGGTCGAACAAGGCATACAAGGTGAACTTTCGGTAGGAAAAGGTCGTACCGAGTCCGGCCCGCCACTGCGGATTGGGATTGCCCACGACGCCTTCGGTTGGGTCAAGCCGGGGGAAACCGTTGGCATCCAGCAGGAGTTTGCCGTCTTCTCCCCGCAATCGGCGGGCTCCCCAGAATACACCCAAGGGATAACCTTCCACGGCACGGGTGCTGGCACCGGGTACGTCCAGGAGAATGACGGATTCGGCTCCTTTCAGATCCACCACTTTATTGGTATTCTCCGACCAGTTGGGGGAAATCGTCCAGGTGAGCCGGGAAGTTTTGATTACATCGGCATCGAGTTGAAATTCCCAGCCTTTGTTCGCCACTTTCGCGGCGTTGTCAAAGGTTTTTCGGAAGCCACTGGTAGCCGGCAAAGGCACTTGCAGAATCACGTCTTCGGTTCGGTTGGTGTAGTACGTACCACTCAGCTGTACCCGCTCGTTTAGTAGCCGCAGGTCCAGTCCCGTTTCCCATTCGGTTTTTCGTTCCGGCTTCAGGTCCGGATTTCCCCGGATGCCCGACTGAATAAAGCCGCCGCCGTAGGCAACCGCGTCCAGGGTAGGATCAAAAGTTTCGCCGATTTGCGCAGGGTCAGCCGGCGGAAAATAGGTGCGGGTTTGGTAAGGGCCGGGTTGTACGCCCACTACGCCGTAAGCAAACCGCAGCTTTCCGAACGCTAACCAAGGGCTGCCGGCCAAAGGGCCCAGTTTGGTAAATTGCCAGGCAACGCCCGCCGAAGGATAAAAGAACGTATGCTGGGCGTCTCCGAAGGTGGACGCCGTTTCGGCCCTTCCAGTAAAGGAGAAATGCAGCATCTGCCAAGCCTGCACGTCCAACGGGCCGTACAAAGCCCCGGTCCGAATGACCGAAGTCGCATTGAACGGCAAACGGGAGGTAAGCGGCGA
>JACMKY010000084.1 GCA_014379925.1 Cytophagales bacterium
AAGCTGGCCGAAGCGGTTCAGTTTATGGGCGGGGATGACAGCAACGTGAAGGTGTGGTGGGAGAAGGATTGAATCGCGCCGGCGAACCGGTCGAACTGAAGAACCGCAGCGGCGGACCGCAAGGAACTCCGAATGTCGAAGTAAAAAAAGCAGAAGGGAAAACCACCACTTCGACATTGGACATTCCTTGTTGGACATTCGACATTCACCTTCCTTCGGCATTTTTAAAGACTCCAACCACGCAACAACCCAAAACCGATGAAACTCCTGGTCCTTCCCTTCCTGCTGCTCGCGCCCAACCTGTGGGCTCAGCCGAAAGCCACCGACGTAAAAAAGCTGGACGCCCAACTGGAATCGCGGCGGGTGATGCTGCCCAACGGGTGGAGTCTCTCTCCGGCGGGACGCTCTTTAGAAGTGGGTGATTTGCCGCTGAACCTGGCGGTATCGGCTTCCGGCAGGTGGATGGCCGTTACCAACAACGGACAAGGCCGGCAAAGCATTCAGCTGATCGACGCCCGAAACGAAAAAATAGTGGACGATGTGGAAATACCCAAGTCGTTCTACGGACTCAAGTTCAGCCGGGACGAAACCCACCTCTACGCGTCGGGCGGCAACGACAACTGGATCCTGAAGTACGCCGTGGCCGACCACCAGCTGACCTTGAAGGATAGCCTCAAACTGGGCGACAAGTGGCCCGCCAGGATTTCTCCCGTCGGAATTGAACTGGACGACGCCCGGAACGTACTCTACGCGGTGACCAAGGAAAACAATTCGCTCTACGTCGTTGACCTTCAGCGCAAGGCTATCCTGCACCAGGAAGCGCTGGGACACGAAGCCTACGCCTGCGTGTTGTCGCCCGACCGCAGGGAATTGTACGTATCGCTGTGGGGCGGTAAAAAAGTGGTGGTCTTCGACGTTGACTCGAAAAAAATTACCCACGCCATTCCCGTCGCCCACAACCCCAACGAACTGGTGCTCACCCGGAATGGTCAGTATCTTTTCGTAGCCAACGCCGGCGACAACAGCGTTTCGGTGATCAGCACCAAAACCAGAAAAGTGGTGGAGGTCCTGGATGCCGCCCTGTACCCCGCCTCCCCGGTCGGCTCCGTCACCAACGGGCTGGCCCTCTCGGAAGACGAGAAGACCCTTTACATCGCCAACGCCGACAACAACGCCCTCTCGGTGTTCGACGTGCGCGCCCCGGGCCGCAGCCAGTCCAGGGGCTTCATTCCCGTGGGATGGTATCCGACCAACGTCAAGGTGCTCGGCAAACGGCTGTTCGTCACCAACGGCAAGGGCTTCACTTCCTTCGCCAATCCCAAGGGACCCAACCCGAACAAGCCGAATGTGCGCTCCCAGTCGCACGCGGGGGAAGTCAAGCAGGCGGGCGATGACCTTCAGTACATCGGTAACCTGATGAAGGGAACGCTGAGCATCATCGACGAACCCGACAAAGCGGCGTTGGCGGCGTATTCCAGGCGCGTGTACGCCAACACCCCGTATCAAAAAGCCAAGGAACGGATGGCGGAGGGAGAACCGGGAAATCCCGTACCGATGAAAGTCGGTGCCCCGTCGCCCATCAAGTACGTGTTCTACATCCTCAAAGAAAACCGAACGTACGACCAGGTGTTCGGCGACATGCCGGAAGGAAACGGGGATTCGACCCTGTGCTTGTTCGGGGAGAAATACACGCCCAACCAGCACAAGCTCGCCCGGGAATTCACGTTGCTGGACAATTTTTACGTGGATGCCGAAGTGAGTGCCGACGGCCACAACTGGAGCATGGGCGCCCACGCGAACGATTACCTGGAAAAGACGTGGCCGACCGGCTACGGACGGCGGGGCGGCGTCACGGAGGGAATGGGAAGGCGGGAAATCGCCAACGACAAGGACGGCTTCATCTGGGACTTCTGCAAGCAGGCGGGCGTGAGTTACCGCACCTACGGCGTGTTCGTGGACGCGGCCAAGGCGAACATTCCGGCCCTGGAGGGACACTACTGCCCCGGTTTTCTGAGTTACTACACCAAAGCCAAGGATACCACCCGGGTCAACCAGTGGAAGCGGGATTTTGATTCGCTGGTGGTGGCCAAGGCCGTACCGCGTTTCAACTCCATCCGGCTCGGCACCGATCACACCGAAGGCATGGCCGTGGGCCGGCCCACTCCTTTCGCGTGCGTGTCGGACAATGACCTGGCCGTTGGCATGTTCGTCGAACACCTGAGCCGCAGCCCCGTCTGGAAGGAGTCGGCGGTGTTCATTCTCGAAGACGACGCCCAGAACGGTCCCGACCACGTGGATGCCCACCGCTCCACGGCCCTGGTCATCAGCCCGTACACGAAAAGGAAGCACGTGGACCACACGATGTATTCCACTTCGGGCATGCTGCGGACCATGGAACTGATCCTGGGCCTGCCGCCCATGAGTCAGTACGATGCCGCGGCAACGCCCATGTGGCGGTCCTTCACGGCAACGCCCGATCCGACCCCCTTCCGGGCGGTTCCCAGCAACGTCGACCTCAACGAAGTGAACGTCGCGTCGACCAAGAGCGCCCGGAAATCCGCCCTGCTCGACTTCACGGATGTGGACAAGATCGACGACGGTTTGTTCAACGAAATTCTTTGGAAGGGCATCCGGGGCGAGGAGGCGGAAGTGCCCGCCCCCCGGCGAAGCGCCTTCGTCCGGGTGAGGTGAGCAACCGGAAAAAGGAAACCGGACTTCTGTCCTTCTCCCGCGGGCCTACTTCAAAATCATCCGGGAAATGACCAGTTTTTGAATCTCGCTCGTGCCCTCCCCGATGGTGCACAGTTTGCAGTCGCGGTAGTACTTCTCGACGGGAAAATCCTTGGTAAAGCCGTAGCCACCAAAAATCTGCACGGCCTCGTTGGCTACCCGCACCGACACCTCCGAGGCGTAGTACTTGGCCATCGCCGACTCCTTGGTAACGTTCAGGCCCTGGTCCTTGTGGTCGGCGGCCCGGTAGGTGAGCAGGTTGGCGGCTTCGATTTCGGTGGCCATGTCGGCCAGTTTGAAGGAGATACCCTGGAAGTTGGCAATCGGCTGGCCGAATTGGGTGCGTTCCTTGGCGTATTGCAGGGCCGCTTCGTAGGCGCCCCGGGCAATGCCCAGGCTCAAGGCCGCAATCGAAATCCGGCCGCCGTCGAGGATTTTCAGCGACTGGATGAATCCCTCGCCCACCCCGCCCAGTACCTGACTCTGGTGAAGGCGGCAATCCTGGAAAATGAGTTCGGTGGTTTCGGAAGCGCGCATGCCCAGCTTGTCTTCCTTGCGGCCGGCCGAAAAACCCGGCGTTCCCTTTTCGATGACAAACGCCGTCATGCCGTGCGAATCGCCCGGTTCGCCGGTTCGGGCGATTACCACCGCCACGTGGCCGCTCTGGCCGTGCGTAATGAAGTTCTTGGTCCCGTTCAGCACGTAATGTTCTCCCTCCCGCACGGCCACGGTACGCATGTTGCCCGCGTCGGAGCCGGTGTTGGGCTCGGTCAGTCCCCAGGCGCCAATCCATTCGGCGGTGGCCAGCCGGGGCAGGTACGTCTGCTTCTGCTCTTCGTTGCCAAACATCAGGATGTGGTTTGTGCAGAGCGAGTTGTGGGCGGCCACGGAAAGGCCGATGGCGCCGTCTACCCGGGCGAGTTCGACGATGGCCGTCACGTATTCGCGGTAGCCCAGTCCCGCCCCGCCGTACTGCGTCGGCACCAGCACGCCCATCAACCCCAATTCACCCAACTGCCGCAAAGTGGACAGAGGAAAAGTTTGGTGTTCATCCCATTCGCGCACGAAGGGACGAATGAAACGGGCGGCAAAATCCCGGACCGTGCGGGCAATCATTTCCTGGTTTTCAATCAGCTCAGTAGTCATCTTCCGGATGGAATCGTTTTTCGATGAAGGTAGTTCGCGCGCGCATGGGCAAAACGAATCGCGGGTGACCGGTCCGATACCGGATTGGCGCGCCAACGACGGGTTGATCAGCGATTCACTCCTCATAACGCGGGGGACCAGCGGAGTGTTGGAGAAGCTCCGTTTTTGCGCGCCCCGCTTTGCCCGTTTTAAAAAGATTTTTAAACCAGCGCGCTGATTTATGACAAACCTTCAACATCCGCGGGAATTCATTACATTATTCAACGTGCTTTCCGAAAAAATTTCGCGGCTCCTAAACTAAAAAATGATATTTTTGGCCCTTGAATACGCTTCTTCTTGCGCACGGATCAAACATTCTTACTCAAACAATAATTTTCAATCGCCATGAAAATCGCAGTCGTCGGAACCGGTTACGTCGGGTTGGTTACGGGCACTTGTTTTGCCGAAACGGGCAATCAGGTGTTTTGCGTGGACATTGACGCCGCCAAGGTGGAAAAACTGAACCAGGGCGTCATGCCGATCTACGAGCCGGGTCTGGACGTGCTGTTCCACCGGAACGTGGCGGAAGAACGGCTCCGGTTCACCACCAACCTGTCGGAAGGCATCCAAGGGGCCACCATCATTTTTCTGGCCCTGCCCACCCCGCCCGGCGAAGACGGCTCCGCCGATCTGAAGTACGTATTGAAGGTGGCCAACGACCTGGGTCCGCTGCTGGCCGAATACACGGTGGTGATCGACAAGAGTACGGTGCCCGTTGGCACGGCCGAGAAAGTACGGGCTTGCATCGCCCAGAACGCGAAGGTGGAATTCGACGTGGTTTCCAATCCGGAATTCCTGCGCGAGGGTGTTGCCGTGGAAGACTTCATGAAGCCCGACCGCGTGGTCATCGGCACCGAGTCGGAAAGGGCGAAGGGCGTGCTCAACAAACTCTACGCGCCCCTCGTGCGCCAGGGCAACCCGATCATTTTCATGGACGAGCGTTCCGCCGAAATGACCAAATACGCCGCCAACGCCTTCCTGGCCACCAAAATCACGTTCATGAACGAAATCGCCAACCTCTGCGAGAAGGTGGGGGCCAACGTGGATGCCATCCGCCAGGGAATCGGTTCCGACAGCCGGATCGGCAAGCGGTTCCTGTTCGCGGGCATCGGCTACGGCGGCAGTTGTTTTCCCAAGGATGTGCAGGCCCTGGCCAGAACCTCCTCCGACCACGAATACGACTTCAAGATCCTGCGTTCGGTGATGGAAGTGAACCAGTCGCAGAAAACCAAACTGCTGCCCCACATCAAGGAGTATTTCGACTACGACCTGCGGGGGAAAACCATCGCCATCTGGGGACTCTCCTTCAAACCCTACACCGACGACGTCCGGGAGGCGCCCGCGCTGGAAAACATTCAGGCCCTGCTGGCCGAAGGGGCGCACATCCGGGCCTACGATCCCGAAGCAATGGACAACGTGCGGAAAACCCTGGGCGACCACGCCGACGTGCTCTTCACCCACTCCTCCTACGACGCCCTCAAGAACGCGGATGCCCTGGTGATCATGACCGAATGGCCCCTTTTCCGTACGCCGGACTTCGACAAGATGAGCACCCTCCTGAAAGACAAGGTGATCTTTGACGGCCGCAACCTCTTTGACGTGGACCAGATGGAAGAATTGGGTTATACTTACATCAGCATTGGCCGCCGGGCAATCATCCGGAAACCCCATTCGGACAACCACGCGTAGTGGTGGGCCGTTGGCCGCCATCCGGTAGGCGGCCTTGATTGACGCTTTTGACGACAGGAATCGCTCATGCTGCCCGCTGGTTTGGCGGAAAACAAGATATTCTGTTTTTTACTTTCCTAACAACCAAGTCTTTATCCAACAGCTGACCACTGCTAGCTGATCGTTACTCACTTATGAAAAGAGTTCTCATTACTGGCGGGGCGGGTTTTCTGGGCTCTCATCTCTGCGACCGGTTCATTCACGAAGGCTACCACGTCATTGCGATGGATAACCTGATCACGGGCGACATCCGGAACATTGAACACCTGTTTCCCCTCAAGCAATTCCAGTTTTACCACAGCGACGTATCCAAATTCGTCTACGTGCCCGGCGAATTGCACTACATCCTGCACTTCGCCTCCCCCGCCAGTCCGATCGACTACCTCAAGATTCCGATCCAGACCTTGAAAGTGGGTTCGCTGGGAACGCACAACCTGCTGGGCCTGGCCCGGGCCAAGCAGGCGCGGATGCTGATCGCCTCCACCTCGGAAGTGTACGGCGACCCGCACGTGCACCCGCAAAACGAGGACTACTGGGGCAACGTGAACCCGGTGGGACCCCGGGGCGTGTACGACGAGGCCAAGCGTTTTCAGGAGGCGATGACGATGGCTTACCACACCTTCCACGGGCTGGAAACCCGCATTGTCCGCATCTTCAACACCTACGGTCCCCGCATGCGCCTGGACGACGGACGGGCCTTGCCCGCTTTCATCAGCCAGGCGTTGCGCGGGGAAGACCTGACCGTGTTCGGGGACGGTTCGCAAACCCGCTCGTTTTGCTACGTGGACGACCTCATCGAAGGAATCTACCGGCTGTTGCTGAGCGATTATCCCTATCCGGTCAACGTGGGCAATCCCAACGAAATCACCATCAAGCAGTTCGCGGAGGAGATCATCAAGCTGACCGGCACCCAACAGAAGATCGTCTACAAGCCCCTTCCCACCGATGATCCCAGGCAACGGCGGCCCGACATCAGCCGGGCCAAGGAAATCCTGGACTGGGAACCCAAGGTGTCGCGCGAAGACGGTTTGAAAATCACGTACGAGTACTTCCGGAAAACGGTTGACACCCAAGCCACCGCGTACGCTTCGGGCACCAAATAACCTTCTCCTGGTGTACGACCGACTTTTACAAAAGAAAACCAGCCTGTCGGTTGTTGGGCTGGGCTACGTTGGCTTGCCCATTGCCCTGGCCTTTGCCCGGAAAGTCAAAGTGATCGGCTTCGACATCAATCCCGAGCGGGTGCGCCTGCTGCAGCAACGCACCGACCCCAGCGGCGAGATGAGCCGGACCGATTTCGAGGGGTGCGACATCACGTTCACCCACGATCCGGCCGCGTTGAAGCGGGCGTCGTTTCACATCGTGGCCGTGCCCACGCCCATCGACGAGCACGCCATGCCCGACCTGCGGCCCTTGCGCGCGGCTTCCCACGCGGTGGGCCGCATCCTGAAAC
Source organism: Cytophagales bacterium (assembly GCA_014379925.1). Lineage (GTDB taxonomy): Bacteria > Bacteroidota > Bacteroidia > Cytophagales > ES-bin-26 > ES-bin-26. Next base: position 7,097 of record JACMKY010000084.1, read on the forward strand.
GCGGGCATTACGTGGTCTACGAATCGACGGTCTACCCGGGGTGCACGGAGGAAGAATGCATTCCCATTCTGGAGCAGGAATCGGGTCTTCGGTTCGGGACCGGTTTCAAGGTAGGGTATTCACCGGAACGAATCAATCCCGGCGACAAGGAACACACGCTGGCGAAAATCACCAAGGTAGTCTCGGCCGGCGATGAAATATCGCTGGCCAACGTGGCCAACGTATACGAACTGGTGGTGGAAGCGGGCGTCCACCGGACCTCCTCCATCAAGGTGGCCGAGGCCGCCAAGATCATCGAGAACACCCAGCGCGATCTCAACATCGCCCTGATGAATGAGCTTTCCATGATTTTCGACCGGCTCCAGATCAACACCTACGAAGTGTTGGAAGCGGCGGGCACGAAGTGGAATTTCCTGCGGTTTGCCCCCGGCCTGGTGGGGGGGCACTGCATCGGGGTGGATCCGTACTACCTGACCTACAAATCGAAGGAGTTGGGCCACGATCCGAAGGTGATTCTGAGCGGCCGGCACATCAACGACGGAATGAGCGCGCACGTGGCCAAGCGCACGCTGCAACTGCTGGCCCGGCAAAAGAAAAACCTCGTGCGTTCCAAAATACTGGTGATGGGGGCTACCTTTAAGGAGAACGTAACCGACATCCGCAATTCCAAGGTGGCCGACCTGGTGAGCGAACTCAAGTCCTTTCACCTGCACGTGGACGTAGTGGATCCCCACGCCAACTCCGATGAGTTGATGCACGAATACGGCTTTTCGCTTTGTCCGCAACCGCGCAACGATTACGATGCCGTGCTGCTGTGCGTCGCCCACCGCGAATACCAATCCCTCGACGAAGCGTATTTCCAATCCCTGGTCACCACGCCGGGGCTCTTCGTGGACGTAAAAGGCATCTACCGCGCCAAAATCAAAACAATGGAATACTGGAGCCTTTAGTCAATGACCGCTGATTACGCTGGTGGGCAGTGGTATTTTTTAGTTGGTACTTGATATTTCAAACCTTGCTCATATCGCAATAGTGAGCCCAAAGTTTAAAATGAAGGTGAAGCCTATGTTCTTTTTTGGAAAAGGAGGGTGTTCTACGAACCAGTCTGCTGAATCGTTGGCGAATCGGGTTGTTAAGTCTTACGAAG